>NZ_JBIVAX010000008.1:5453-228699 GCF_044745805.1 Kitasatospora sp. NPDC086801 | reverse complement strand
CTGTACATCCCGCGCTCGTGGACCGACCAGCCCGACCGCTGCCAGGCCGCCGGACTCGACCCGGACACCGAGTTCGCCACCAAGCCCGAACTGGCCGCCCGCATGATCACCCGCTTCCTGGACTCCGGACACCACGCCCCGTGGGTAGCCGGAGACGAGGTCTACGGCGGCAACCCCACACTGCGCGCCGCACTGGAGGAACGCGCCACCGGATACGTCCTCGCGGTGGCCCGCACCCACGAGGTCACCACCGGGGCCGGGAAGTTCCGCGCGGACACCCTGGCCAAGAAACTCCCCAAGCGGGCCTGGCAGAAACTGTCCGCCGGAGCCGGCGCCAAAGGACAGCGCTTCTACGACTGGGCCCACATCGACCTGCCCAGCACCGCGTCCGGCCACCGCCACCTGTTGATCCGCCGCAACCGCACCACCGGCGAACTTGCCTACTACCGCTGCCACTCACCCGAACCAGTCCCCCTGGCAGCCCTGGTGCGGGTCGCGGGATCCAGGTGGAGGGTCGAAGAGACGTTCCAGTCCGGAAAGGGCCTGGCCGGCCTGGACGAGCACCAGCTCCGCCGCTACACGTCCTGGTCCCGCTGGGTCACCCTGGCCATGCTCGCCCACGCCTTCCTGGCCGTCGTCCGCGCCGACGAGCACCGTCTCCGTCCCGGACCCGACGACCTGATTCCGCTGACCTGCAACGAAATCCAGCGGCTGTTCATCGCCCTCATCGCTCGACCCGTCCACGATGCCGGTCACTGGCTCCACTGGTCCCACTGGAGACGTCGTCATCAAGCCCGTTCCCAGGCCAGTCACTACAGACGCCAAGCCGCGACCCAAGCATGATCGTGATCTACAGCTGGAGTACTAGGCACCGGCGCCATGGGGCAAGTCTGGCACGCCTATGACCAGGCGAATCAGCATGACGTCGCAATCAAGATCATTCAGACGGGCTGGGCCACCGCTCCGGACCTGGCCGACCGCATCCGGCGGTTCCGGCGCGAGGCCGGTGTACTCAGCCGTCTTCGCCATCCCGGCATCCCCGCGCTCTACGAAGCGCAGCTCGACCATGAATCCGAGCGCCCCTACCTGGCCATGGAACTCATCCTCGGCGAAGACCTCTCACAGCGGCTGAGCCGCGGCCCGCTACCAGTCCACGAAGTCACGTCAATCGCCGCGCAATTGTGCGACATTCTCGCCCACATACACGAGATTCCCATCGTTCACCGTGACATCAAGCCGGCCAACATCATGCTGACGGGCGACGGACAGGTGGTACTGCTCGACTATGGCGTTGCGCGCACGTTCGACATGGCCCACCAGAACCTCACCCGGAACGGACAGGTCCTCGGCACCGTCAACTACATGGCACCGGAACAGCTCGCTCCTGGCGGCCTCATCAGCCCTCGCAGCGACCTCTACTCACTCGGCTGTGTTCTGTACGAACTCCTCACGGGGTCAACACCCTTCAGCGGCGACGCGATCGGGGTCATGTACGACCACAGATACACATCACCCGGTCCGCTGCTAGCCGCGCGGCAGGATGCTCCGCCGATTTTGGAGTCCGCCATCCGTGCATCATTGGCGAAACTGCCAAAAGACCGCCCGCTCTCCGCGCAGGCGTTCCGTGAACACATCGCTCCCCTCCTCCCGGACGGCAACACGAACAGTGGGGTCGCACCCTCCGCGCCGCCGTCCGAACAGACGCGTAACAACGCAACCCCCGCCGAAGCGCGCCTTGCTCGGGCCCATACCCTGCTCGCCAACGGGGCATACGGCGAAGCCCGTACCGAGTTCACCGCACTGGCCGCTGAGTTCGCCAGCCTGGGAAGGGCTGGCGTGGAGCCGGCCGCCGAGTGCCGCGCCCGTGCCGCGCACTGCCGGATGTGGCTAGGCGCGCACGAGGAGGCGATGATGGAGTTCCGCGATCTGGCTGACGAACTCAGCTCCAGTCGAGAACCTCCCGATCCCCTGATGCTGTACGTCAGACGCCACGTGGGAATCTTGTTCCAAGCACTGGGCGACGTGACATCCGCATTCACAGAACTTTACGCCGTGTACGAAATCATGCTCGCCGCGAAGGCGGATCAGGACGACGCGGAAGTGACCCAAGTAGCCGAGGCGTTGGGCCACGTCCGTTCGGAGCTCGCCAGACGCCCCAGGGCCTCAGGCCCGTGACACCCGTGGCGCCTATCGGCGGTGCCCCGGCTGGGCCCGTCCTGGCGGGGCGCGTCACGGCTGGGGGCGGAACTCGTGGACGACCTCGATGCGGCCGACGATGTGCCTGTTGAACTCCGGCAACTCCTCTGCCGGGACCCAGAGTTCCAGGATCGTGCGGCCGCCGGCCTGCTGCACCGGGTAGCGGGCGAGGAAGGCGGTGTCGACCTCGAAGCGGGTGACGTAGCCGACGCCGGAGGCGGGGACGTTCCAGTCTCGGGCGATGCGGACCGCGTAGTCCTCGTTGAGGACGGGGTAGAAGATCGGCTGCTCGGGCAACCGGGGCGGCCAGGCACGCCAGCCGGACGCCTCGACCAGGGCCAGTTCCTCGGGGCCGGTGGGGCGCCAGAGGGTGGCGGTCGGGGAGGCGCCGGGCATGGCGGGCTGGCTGTTCACGGTGGGCACGGTAGCCGGGCCGCGGCGGGCCCGGCCACCGGATTTCCCGAGGTGGACGACCCGTCAGTGGTATGCGGACTCGCCGGTGATGGCCTCGCCCAGGATCAGGGTGTGGATCTCGCTGGTGCCCTCGTAGGTGAGCACCGACTCCAGGTTGTTGGCGTGCCGCAGCACCGGGTACTCGGTGGTGATGCCGTTGGCCCCGAGGACGGTCCGGGCGCTGCGGGCGATCTCCAGCGCGGTGCGGACGTTGTTGAGCTTGCCGAAGCTGACGTGCGGCGGGCGGGCCGCGCCCTCCTCCTTGAGCCGGCCGATCCGCAGGGCGACCAGGTAGGCCTTCTCCACCTCCAGCATCATCTCGACGAGCTTGTGCTGGGTGAGCTGGAACCCGGCGATCGGGCGGTCGAACTGGATCCGGCTCTTCGCGTAGTCGAGGGCGGCGGTGTAGCAGTCGCGGGCGGCGCCGACGGTGCCCCAGAGGATGCCGTAGCGGGCCTCGTTGAGGGAGGAGAGCGGTCCGCGCAGGCCGGTGACGCCCGGCAGGACGGCATCGGCGGGCAGGACCACCTCGTCGAAGGCGAGTTCGCTGGTGACGGAGGCACGCAGGGAGAGCTTGCCGTGCACGTCGGTGGCGGTCAGGCCGCGCGCGCCGCGCTCGACCAGGAAGCCGCGCACGCCCTCCTCGGTCTGCGCCCAGACGACGGCGACGTCGGCGATGCTGCCGTTGGTGATCCACATCTTGCTGCCGGAGAGCACCCAGTCGCCGCCCTTGCGCACCGCACGGGTCCGCATGTTCGCCGGGTCGGAGCCGAAGTCCGGCTCGGTGAGGCCGAAGCAGCCGATCAGCTCGCCGGCGGCCATGCCGGGCAACCAGCACTGCTTCTGCTCCTCGGAGCCGAAGGCGTGGATCGAACGCATCGCGAGCGAGCCCTGCACCGAGACGAAGCTGCGCAACCCGGAGTCGGCCGCCTCCAGTTCCATGCAGGCGACCCCGTACGCCACCGCGCCGGCGCCCGCGCAGCCGTAGCCGTCGAGGTGCATGCCGAGCACGCCGAGGGCGCCGAGTTCGGGGGCGAGTTCGCGGGCCGGGAAGACGCCGCGCTCGAACCAGTCGCCGATGTGCGGGCGGATCCGCTCCTCGGTGAACCTTCGGACGGTGTCGCGGATCAGCCGCTCCTCGTCGGAGAGCAGGTCGCCGACGGCGAGCAGGTCGGACGGGTCGATCCGGGTCGGCTTCGTCATCGAAGCTCCTTGTAGTGTCGGCGGGATATCGACGGGATACCGGTCTCGGCGAAGTACCGGCGAGTATGGCGCACCCGCCCGGGCGGCGGGCGGGCGCGAGCGCGTGAGGAAGACGACATGGCGGGTGATGTGTACACGGTCGGTCAGGTGACGGCGGAGGACTTGGACGGCGCGGCGGAGGAACTGGCCGGGCTGCTGGTGGCCACCGTCCACGGCGGCGGCTCGCTCGGTTTCCTCGCGCCGCTGGGGCACGACGAGGCCGTCGCGTGGTGGCGGGCGCTCGCCCCGGAGGTCGCGGCGGGACGGCTACTGCTGTGGACCGTCCGGGCCGAGGCCGACGGACGGCTCGCCGGGACGATCCAACTACGCCCGGCGGTGCCCGCGAACGGGCGGCACCGGGGCGACGTCGCCAAGCTGATGGTGCATCCGGCGGACCGCGGGCAACGGCTGGCCGGGCGCCTGCTGGCGGCGCTGGAGAAGCGGGCGGCCGAGTTGGGGCTGCGGCTGCTGGTGCTGGACACCGAGACGGGCAGCCCGGCCGAGCGGCTGTACGAGGCGGCCGAGTGGACCCGGGTCGGCTCGGTGCCGGACTACGCGACCGACCCTGCGGGGGTCGCGCACCCGACGACGATCTTCTTCAAGGCGCTGGGCGGCTGACGGCTGGCGGCAGACTGCCTGCGGCCGACGACCGACGACCGACAACTTTCAGCGAACAGATAACAGATAACAGATTTCGAAATCTGTTATCTGAAAGTTGTCAGCCGTCAGCTGTCAGCTGCCACTCATTCGCCGCCGCCCGCACAGCCGCCCCTCACCCCACCCCGCACAGCCGCAGCAGCGCCGTCGTCGCCGCGCCCGCGACCACCACCGCCGGAAACGGCGCCCGCCGCAGCGCGAGCACACCGGCGACCAGGACGCCCGCCGGGCGGGCCCAACCGGCGAAGCCGTGGCCTTGGGTGAGGGCACCGGTGGCGACCAGGGCGACCAGCAGGACGGCCGCGGCGACGACAAGCAGGTGCCGCACCCGCTCCGAGAGGGCGAGCCGGTGGCCGAGAAGCGGCCCGGCGAGGCGGAACGCGTACGTCCCGACGGCCAGCAGCAGCACGGCGTACAGCGGCATCATCGGATTTCCTCCCGATCAATCACCGGGGCACCCGGCTCCTCGGCCGACGCCCCCTTCCGCGACTCCCGTGACTCCCGCGACTCCCGCGACCGTCGCGAGTCCTGCGCCTCCCGCACCTCGCTCCCCCCGGGCTGCCCGGCGAACAGCAGCCCGACGAGGGCGAGCAGGACGGGCAGCCCCGCCGGGACGAACGGCGTGGCCGCGACCGCGACGACGGCGCCGGCCACAGCGGCAGTACGGACGCGGCGGTCCGCGAGCGAGGGCAGCACGAGCGCGAGCAGCACGGCGGGAAAGGCCGCGTCGAGGCCCAGCACGTCCGTGTCCCCGATCAGTCCGCCGGCCAGGGCCCCGAGCACCACCGAGACGTTCCACACCACGAACAGCGCCAGCCCGCAGAGCCAGAACGCGGCCCGGCGCCGGCGCCCGTCGTCCTGCCGCAGGACGAACGCGGCGGTCTCGTCGGTGATCAGCTGCGCGCCGAACAGCCGCCGCCACCACGGGCCGTCGAGCACGTCGGCCACGGTGAAGCCGAAGGGCAGCAACCGGGCGTTGAGCACCAGCCCGGTCGCGACGGCCGCGAGCGCGCCGCCGCCGGACAGCACCACGCCGACGGCCGCGAACTGGGAGCCGCCCGCGAAAACGAGGACAGAGAGGGCGACCGGCACCCACAGCGGCAGGCCGCCGGAGACGCTGATCGCGCCGAAGGAAGCGCCGACGAGCGCGTCGGCCAGGCAGACGAGAGCGATGTCACGAAGGGTGGCATGCTCCAGTGTTCGGAGTAGCGAACGCATGTCCACGAGAGTGAACCCATCACCCGCTGTTCGTCAAGGCGAACGAACGGACCGGCGTGGCGAACGAACGGGCAGGTGCGGACAGTCGCCGTCGCGAGTGGCAGCATGAACGGCACCAGCCGTACGGGAGCCGGAGAAGGAGCCAGGGGAGAGCGTGAGTGGCAAGCATGAGTGACCGGACCACCCCGAGCGCGGGTTCCGGCGCGGACCTGATCGGCCTGATCTCCGTCTCCATCCGGCGCGAGCGCGAACGCGCCGGGCTGTCGATGGCGGAACTCGCCCGGCGCGCGGGCATCGCCAAGTCGACGCTCTCCCAGCTGGAGTCGGGCGCGGGCAACCCGAGCGTGGAGACGCTCTGGGCCCTCGCCGTCGCGCTGAACGTGCCGTTCAGCCGCCTGGTCGACCCGCCGCGCCCGGCGGTCAAGGTGATCCGGGCCGGCGAGGGCCCGGTGACCCACTCCGAGCGCGCCGACTACGCGGCGACCGTGCTGTCCTCCTGCCCGCCGAACGCCCGGCGCGACATCTATCGGATCGAGGCGCAGCCGGGCGAGACCCGGGCCTCCGACCCGCACATGCCCGGCACCGTCGAGCACGTGCTGGTCGGCTCGGGCCGGGCGCTGGCCGGGCCGACGGAGGCCCCGGTCGAGCTGGGCCCGGGCGACTACGTGAGCTACCCGGGCGACGCCCCGCACGTCTTCCGCGCACTGGCGCCGGACACCCTCGCGGTGATCGTCATGGAGCACATCTGACGGCCGACCACATCCGCCTTTTTACTTCAACAGCCCGTCCAGGAACGGGTTTCCGAACACCCGGTGCGGATCATGCCGGTCCAGGACGGCGATCGCCTCGTCCCAGCCCGGCCCGCCGCCGTCGCGCAGGCTCGCGGGGATGACCCGGCCGAGCAGGTCCGGGTCGGACCAGGCCGCGTCGGCGGTGTAGGCCCAACCCTTGGACCACTCGACCCGAAGGCCCGCCCGGGTGCCGTCGAAGGTCCGCAGCAGCCACTGCTCCAGGTCGCGGGCGAAGCGTTCCAGCCCCGGGGTGCCGGGGAAGGCCAGGACGTCGAGCCAGACCGCGGTGTCCCACTCCGGGCGGTCCGCCCGCGGGCGCAGCGCGGACAGCAGCGGCGGCCGCGCGCCGGGGACACCGGAGGAGGTCGGGTCGTCCACGCCGGTGACCCGGATCTCCACCGCACCGTTCACCGGGAACTCCCCCCGGGCTTGGTATTCGGCGAGCAACTTCCGGTAGTAGTCGGCGAATTCGCTGACCACCCACTGGAGATCGGCACGCTTGGCGAGGATGGCGTAGCCGTTGGCGGTGACCCGCAGCGTGGTGGGCCGGACGTACTGCAGCAGGCTGCGCGACGGGCCCCAGAGGTCCGAGCGCAGGCCGCCGGCGAGCAGGTGGGTGAGGAGGTCGCCGGTGAGCAGGTCGCGGAGCAGTCCGCCGGAGAGGAGGACGTCCGTGAGGTCGCCGGTGAGCGCCACCTTGGCGATCAGGTACTGGAGTTGACCGAACAGCGGGGCCGATCCCCAGGCACCGGCGATGATTTGGCCGGCGAGCCGGGCGACCGGTTCCGGAATGTTGTCCGAGAAGGGGTAGTTGTAGGGCTGGTCGACGGTCAGGGAGGCCAGCGGCTTGGCCGGGGCAACGCTCCAGGTCTTCAGCCAGGGGTACTCGGTGTAGGCGAACCAGATCGCTTCGACGCGGCCGTCGCGCTCGACGAAGTCGGCGAGGGTGCGCGGGCCGCCACCGCCGAGCAGGCCACCCAGGAGCCCCCCGCCGCCTCCGGTGCCGGGGCGGGCGAACAGGTCGCCGGCCGGGATGTCGAGGCGGCTGACGCAGCGCAGCGGCCGGTCGGCGCCGGCCCGCAGCACGACCTCGGTGAGGAAGGCGCGGCCCAGGTGCACCAGGAAGGCGGCGCTGTCGGCCTCGGCGCGGTCGAAGGTGCGCAGCGTGTAGCGGCCGGTGGCCGGGTCGAGCACGACGGCGGTGAGCCGGACGACCTGGTTGCTGACCGATCCGTAGCCGTGCCCCTCCGGCCGGAGTTCGTGGGCGGCGGGTACGGCGGTGCCGTGGCCACCGATGGCGAGCACCCCGCCGACGGTGAGTTCGCCGGGCGCCGGGCACGCGGTCAGGCCGAGGCCCCGGCCGGCCAGGTGGGCGAGCAGGCCCTCCATGGTGGCGCCGGTCTGGACCCGGACGGTGGTCGGCGAGTCGGCGGTGATCGCGGTGAGGTGGCGGCTGGTGTCCACGAGCAGGACGCGGGCGCTGTCCGGGGTCCCGTTGGCGACGGTGAGCGGCGCCCAGGTGTGCCGGTAGCCGGTGGCACGCAGGCGCCAGCCGTTGGCGTGCGCCCAGTCGGCGAGCGCCGGGACCTCCTCCGGTGTGCGGGGCGCGCAGGTCCACAGCTGGTCGGTGCGGATCTCGCCGGACCAGTTCTGGAAGACCCGCTGGTACAGCTCGGTGCCGACGGGCAGGCCGGGCGGCACCGGGGTGGCCGCCTCGGCGCTGTCCGGGCCGACGGTGCCGCGCAGCAGCCAGGCCGCGCCGCCCAGGGCGGCCGAGGCGCCGAGCAACTGCCGCCTGGTGAGCCCGCCGCCGCCTCGGGCGTTCCCAAGGCCCTTGCCCGGATCCGCCCCCGAGTCCCTCCCCTGGTCCGCCCCTGAGTCCGTCCCGCCGCAGTCGTCCGTGTTCCCGGCCATGCCCCGCCCTGTCGTCGTCATGAGTCCGCCCCCACTAGCCGGTCACCCGCGCCGAGTGGCCGTGATGCCGAGCGACGGTGATGTCGCGCAGCGATGATGCCGGGTCGCGGCGATCCGGGTGGGGCCGGTGTGAATCCGGCCCGGGCAGGAGCGTACGAAGCGGCGCACGGCAGTTTGAAGCACTCCACGCAGCTATTCATCCATTCGGGTGATCATCTCCCGGGACGCGGCCGATCCGGGCTCAGCGCGGAGCGGCGGGCGCGGCCTTCCCCGGTCGCGTCCCTCCCGGCTGCCACTCGAAGCCCTTGTCCACCGCCCGGACCTGCGCATACGTTGATCCTTTCCACCTCGCGCCCGGAGGCACCGCCATGCCCGCACCCCTGACCGCCGCCACCGTCGCCGTGGCCGTCGCCCAGCCCGCCTGCGCCGACGCCGGCCGCCCGGACACCGTGGCCGTGAACGTCGAACGGCACGCTCTGGCGGTACGGGAGGCCGCCGCGCGGCTGGTGGTGTTCCCCGAGCTGTCCCTGACCGGCTACGACCTGGCCGCACCCGCACTCGGCCCGGCCGATCCGCGCCTCGCCCCGCTGGTCGCCGCCTGCGCCGCGACCGGCACGACCGCCCTGGTCGGCGCCCCTGTCGCGGAGCCCGGCGGGGGCGAGTCCATCGCCGCCCTGGCCGTCACCGGCGAAGGCGCCGCCGTCGTGTACCGGAAGACGCGCCTGCACGGCGCCGAGAACGACCGCTTCACCCCCGGCGACGGGCCCGTCGTCCTGGAGCTGGACGGTCTTCGCTTCGGCCTCGCGATCTGCGCCGACGCCGCCGACCCCGCGCACGCCGAGGAGACCGCCGCACTCGGCATCGACGCCTACGTCGCCTCCACCCTGTACGGCGCGGGGCCCGCGCAGGCCGCCCGCCGGGACGGGCACCTCCGCGACCGCGCCGCCGCCCACGGGGTGTGGGCCGTGCTGGCCACCTCCGCCGGGGCCAGCGGCGAGCACCCGCAGACCTCGGGCGGCTCCGGCTTCTGGGCGCCGGGCGGCGCCCTGGTCGCCCAGGCCGGCACCGCGCCGGGCGAACTGGTCCGCGCCGAGCTGCCCCGGCGGTAGCCCCGGACGCGGCCCGGCGGACGCAACGGACACGGCCGACGCGGCCCGGCCGGAGCTGTGGACACGGCCGGGCCGGAACGACGAACGTCACCGGGCCGAAACGGCGGATGCGACCGGGCGGAAATACCCTGGGCCCGCGCGCGGCTGTGGTGATCGGAGACCGCTCGGGGCCGTACCGGCCCGTTTCAGGAGGTGCAGCGCGTGATGGGTGACGAGCAGGAGAGCCGGCGGGAGTACCGCATCGAGCACGACTCGATGGGCGAGGTCCGGGTGCCGGCCGCCGCGAAGTGGCAGGCGCAGACGCAGCGGGCGGTGGAGAACTTCCCGGTGTCCGGCCAGCGGCTGGAGCGCGCGCACATCGCGGCATTGGCCGGGATCAAGGCCGCGGCGGCCCGGGTGAACGCCCGCCTCGGCGTCCTGGACGAGGAGACTGCGGCGGCGATCGCGGCGGCGGCCGAGGAGGTCGCCGAGGGGCGGTGGGACGGCGAGTTCCCGGTGGACGTGTTCCAGACCGGTTCGGGCACCTCGTCCAACATGAACGCCAACGAGGTGATCGCGACCCTG
Organism: Kitasatospora sp. NPDC086801; assembly: GCF_044745805.1. Lineage (NCBI taxonomy): Bacteria > Bacillati > Actinomycetota > Actinomycetes > Kitasatosporales > Streptomycetaceae > Kitasatospora > Kitasatospora sp. NPDC086801. Next base: position 218,555 of record NZ_JBIVAX010000008.1, on the reverse strand, counting down.
GCCACCGAGCGGCTGGGCCGTCCGGTCCATCCGAACGACCACGTGAACGCCAGCCAGTCGTCCAACGACGTCTTCCCGTCCTCGATCCACATCGCCGCCACCGCCGCCGTCACGCACGACCTGATTCCGGCGCTGGAGCACCTGGCGGAGGCGCTGGAGCGCAAGGCCGCCGAGTTCGCGCAGGTGGTCAAGTCGGGCCGGACGCACCTGATGGACGCCACGCCCGTCACCCTCGGCCAGGAGTTCGGCGGCTACGCCGCTCAGGTGCGAAACGGCCGGGAGCGGCTGCTGGCGACGCTCCCCCGGGTCGCCGAACTGCCGCTCGGCGGCACGGCGGTGGGCACCGGGATCAACACCCCGCCCGGCTTCCCGGCGGCGGTGATCGAGGAGGTGGCCCGCACCACCGGTCTCCCGCTGATCGAGGCGCGGGACCACTTCGAGGCGCAGGGCGCCCGCGACGCCCTGGTCGAGCTGAGCGGCCAACTGCGCACGGTGGCCGTCGGGTTCACGAAGATCGCGAACGACCTGCGGTGGATGGGTTCGGGCCCGCGCACCGGCCTCGGCGAGATCAACCTGCCGGACCTGCAACCCGGTTCGTCGATCATGCCGGGCAAGGTGAACCCGGTGCTCCCCGAGGTGGTGCTGATGGTCGCCGCCCAGGTGGTCGGCAACGACGCGACGGTCACCCTGGCCGGCGCGAGCGGCAACTTCGAGCTGAACGTGATGCTCCCGGTGCTCGCCCGCAACGTGCTGGAGTCGGTGCGGCTGCTCGCCAACAGCGCCCGGCTGCTGGCGGACCGGACGGTGGACGGCATCACCGCCAACGTCGAACGCGCCCGGGAGTACGCGGAGTCCTCACCCTCGGTGGTCACCCCGCTGAACCGCTACATCGGGTACGAGGAGGCCGCGAAGGTCGCCAAGCAGGCGCTGGCCGAGCGGAAGACGATCCGTCAGGTCGTGCTGGAGCGCGGCTACGTGGAGCAGGGCAGGCTCACTCGGGAGCAGCTCGACGAGGCGCTGGACGTCCTGCGGATGACCCACCCGTGACGGCCACGGGTTTTCCGTTGACGGCCGCAGAGTCCCGGTGACGGCCACGGGTTCCCGCTGACGGCCGTGGGTTCCCGGTGACGGCCGCGGTTCCCTGACGACGTGCGCCGGGGCGCGGAAGGCGGTTCGGCCCTCCACGCCCCGGACACGGGCTGCCAGGAGTGTCAGCCCTTGGCGCGCAGGGGTTTCAGCCCTTGGCGCGGCCGTTCCGACCGAGCCGCATCGATGCTCCGTTCGCCGTGATCGTGGCCATCGAGATCGCCGCGAGACCGAGCAGGAACATCACGGCACCGACGATGATGCAGGTGACGATGTTCTTGCCGTGCGCGACCGATCCGGAGACGACCCAGGGGGAGATGATCGTCCAAGCGCCGAGCACGGTGGCCGCCCAGGCCCTCGCGTGGGTGCGCTCGTAGGCGGACCCGTATCCCGCCATCAGCACGCAGTAGGCCAGGCCGACAATCAGGCAGGTCACGGTCAGCGTGTTGAAGGCGGTGAAGCCGACGATCCAGGGTGATGCCGCCAGGAAGAGGCCGGCCAGCACGGCCAGGGCCTCAATGCCCTGGGCGCGCGGGGTCGAGGTGACCCGCTCGTAGTGCTCCCGGAGTTCGACGATGTCCGGGTGATGCTCCATGCCCATCGGAATCTGGGTAGACACCGATACCACCTCCTATGGTTCGGAACATGGAGGGCGCTTGCCCCGTACCCATTCTGGCGCTTCTCTAACGGTTTGCGCCTTTTGGCCAGAAATGATCGACAACCATCCGATCACGCCGGTGACCTGCGTCTCACCACTCCGGACCCCCATTGCCTATGCAACTCGTTGCATAGCAGGATGCAGGCCATGGCACTGGAGCACGCGATCCTCGTCTCACTGCTGGAGCAGCCGGGCTCCGGCTACGAGCTGGCCCGGCGCTTCGACCGCTCCATCGGGCGCTTCTGGACCGCCACCCACCAGCAGATCTACAAGGTGCTGCGGCGGATGGAGGCCGATGACTGGGTCGCCGCCGAGGAGGTCACCCAGGACGGCCGACCGGACAAGAAGGTCTACTCGGCGGCCGGGGCCGGACGGGCCGCGCTCGCCGGCTGGCTGCGCGAACCGGTCGAGCCGGAGTCCGTCCGACACGAGCTCGCGGTCAAGATCCGCGCCGCCGCCTTCGACGACCCGGCCGCGCTGATCTCCGAGGTCGAACGGCACCGCGAGAGCCACGCCGCCCTACTCGCCCGCTATCTGCACGGCGAGCAGCGCGACTTCCCCGACCTCACCGCGCTCGACACCCGGCAGGAACTCCAGCACGTAGTGCTGCGCGGCGGCATCGAGTACGAGCGGATGACCCTCGCCTGGCTCGACGACGTGCTCGCCACCCTGCACCGCCTCGCCGCGGCCGCCGGCTCCAGTGGCCCTGACGGCCATGGCGGCCCTGACCACCCGACAGATGGCGGGTGACGGGTGATGGATGGCAGGTAACAGATAACAGAATCTGAACGCTGAAATCTGAAATCTGTCAGTTGTCAGTTGTCAGCTGTTCGCTGTCCCCCGCCGACCGTCACCCCCTCACCCGCTGCCCCTCACCTTCGACCCCCGGGAGCCCGCGATGCTCTTCAACCCGCACACGTACGACCCCGCACAGTTCGACGAGCCGACCCGCCGACTGCTGCGCGCGACCGTGGACTGGTTCGAGTCCCGCGGCAAGAAGGCGCTGATCGACACCTACGTCGACCGCACCTGGTACGCCGACTTCCTCGCGTTCGCCGCGAAGGAAGGCCTGTTCGCGGAGTTCCTGACGCCGTCCGCGGCCGACCCGGGCAAGCGCTGGGACACCTCCCGGATCGCCGAACTGAACGAGATCCTCGGCTTCTACGGCCTCGGCTACTGGTACACCTGGCAGGTCACCATCCTCGGCCTCGGGCCGGTCTGGCAGAGCAAGAACGAGGCCGTCCGGGCCCGCGCCGCCAAGCTCCTGACGGAGGGTCACGTCATGGCGTTCGGACTCTCCGAACGCACCCACGGCGCCGACATCTACTCCACCGACATGATCCTCACCCCGGACGGCGAGGGCGGCTTCACCGCGACCGGCTCCAAGTACTACATCGGCAACGGCAACGTGGCCGGCCTGGTCTCGGTGTTCGGCCGCCGCTCCGACGTCGAGGGCCCGGAGGGCTACGTCTTCTTCGCCGCCGACAGCCGTCACGAGGCGTACCACCTGGCCAAGAACGTGGTGAACGCCCAGATGTACGTCAGCGAGTTCCGGCTGGAGGGCTACCCGGTGCGCGCCGAGGACGTGCTGCACACCGGGCAGGCCGCCTTCGACGCCGCGCTGAACACCGTCAACGTCGGCAAGTTCAACCTCTGCACGGCCTCGGTCGGCATCTGCGAGCACGCGATGTACGAGGCCGTCACGCACGCCCACAACCGGGTGCTGTACGGCCGGAAGGTCACCGACTTCCCGCACGTGCGACGGGAGTTGACCGACGCGTACGCCCGCCTGGTGGCGATGAAGCTGTTCAGCGCACGGGCCGTGGACTACTTCCGCACCGCCTCCCCCGAGGACCGCCGCTACCTGCTGTTCAACCCGATGACCAAGATGAAGGTCACCACCGAGGGCGAGAAGGTCATCGACCTGATGTGGGACGTCATCGCGGCCAAGGGATTCGAGGCGGACACCTACTTCGACAAGGCGGCGAAGGACATCCGCGGCCTGCCGAAGCTGGAGGGGACCGTCCACGTCAACCTGGCGCTGATCCTCAAGTTCATGGGCAACTACCTGTTCGCCCCGAGCGACTACGCCCCGGTGCCGACCCGGCTGGACGCGGCCGACGACGCCTTCCTGTTCCGCCAGGGCGCGGCCCGTGGTCTCGGCGCGATCCGCTTCCACGACTGGCGCGCCGCCTACGACCGCCACACGCAGTTGCCGAACGTCGCCCGCTTCCGCGAACAGGCCGACGGCTTCTGCGAGTTGCTCCTCAGCCACGCGCCGAGCAAGGAGCAGCAGGCGGACCTGGACTTCCTGCTGGAGATCGGCCAGCTGTTCGCGCTGATCGTCTACGGCCAGCTGGTGCTGGAGCAGGCGGAGCTGACCGGCCTGGACGAGGACGTCCTGGACCAGATCTTCGACGCGCTGGTCCGGGACTTCTCCGCGCACGCGACCGAACTGCATGGCAAGGCCTCGACGACTCCGGAGCAGGCCGCCTGGGCGCTGGCGAATGTGCGCCGGCCGGTCGCCAACGCGGAGCGGGCCGCCGCCGTGTGGACCCGGGTCGAGGAGCTGTCGGGCGCGTACGAGATGCGGCCGTAGCCTCCGCAAGAACGTGGAAAGACCCCGGGGGTGCCGGTCGGCCGACCGGTACCCCCGGCCTGCGTCCCCCGGTCTGCGCTCCCCAGCCCCCCGGGGGCGCGAGCGGCCTCGACGGTCCGTCTCTGCGATCGACAGTGCGCCGCCCGCTGTCCCGGCCGCACGGGGGCCTCGTCCCGTCCCGATCCCGCCCGCCCGCCGGTCGGCAGCCCTATCCCGTCCGCCCGTCCGCCCGTCTGCACGTCCGCCCGCCCATCTGCCCGGGCCCACCCACGGCCCGTCCGGGCGACCCGCCCGGCGCCGCCCGGACGTACGGTGGAACACGGAGGGCGCGTCATGCACGGCACCGGGATCCACTTCACCGACCGCACCGACGCGGGTCGGCGGCTGGCCGCCCGCGTGGGCCACTCGGGCGGCGCCGACACCGTGGTGGTGGCGCTGCCCAGGGGCGGGGTGCCGGTGGCCGCCGAGGTGGCGGCCGCGCTCGGCGCGCCGCTGGACATCTGCGTGATCCGCAAACTCGGCGTGCCCTACCAGCCCGAGCTGGGCATGGGGGCTATCGGCGAGGACGGCGTCCGGGTGCTGAACGAGCAGGTCATCCGGCTGGCCGGGGTCAGCGACGACCAGCTGGCCGCGGTGGAGCGGCGCGAGCGAGCCGAGTTGGAGCGCCGGGCCCGCCGCTACCGGGGCGGCCGCCCGCCCGCCGACCTGCGCGGCCGCACGGTGATCGTGGTGGACGACGGCGTCGCCACCGGCTCCACCGCCCGGGCCGCCTGCCGGATCGTCCGGGCCCGCGGCGCGGCCCGGGTGGTGCTCGCCGTCCCGGTGGCCCCGGTGGACTGGACGGAGCGCCTGGCCGACGTCGCCGACGAGCTGGTCTGCGTCGGCACGCCGTCGCCGTTCTTCGCAATCGGCGAGTTCTACGGGGACTTCGCGCAGACCGGCGACGAGGAGGTCCTGCGGCTGCTCGCCGAGGCCTCGGGCGGGCGGGTGCCCGGGCTGGTGGGCGTGGACCGCGAGCTGGTCCTGCTCGCCGCAGGCGTGCGCCTCGCCGGTCGGCTGACCGTCCCCGCCGCGCCGAGCGGCATCGTGCTCTTCGCGCACGGCAGCGGCAGCGGCCGGCGCAGCCCGCGCAACCGTCACGTCGCCCGGTACCTGAACCGCTCCGGGCTGGCCACGCTGCTGTTCGACCTGCTCACCGAGGCCGAGGAGCCGGACCGCCGCAAGGTGTTCGACGTCGCCCTCCTCGGCGACCGGCTGACCGCCGTCGCCGAAGAGCTGGGCGGGCTGGACGAGACCCGAAGCCTGCCGCTCGGGCTGTTCGGTGCCAGCACCGGCGCCGCCGCCGCGCTGCACACCGCCGCCGCGCTCGGACCCGCCGTCGGCGCGGTGGTCTCCCGCGGCGGGCGCCCCGACCTCGCAGGTCCTGACGTCCTGGGCCGGGTGGGCGCCCCGACGCTGCTCGTGGTCGGCGGCCTGGACACCACCGTGATCGACCTCAACCGGCGGGCCCGGGCCCGGCTGCACTGCGTGAGCGAACTGGCGGTGGTGCCGCGCGCGAGCCATCTGTTCGAGGAGCCCGGCACGTTGGACCAGGTCGCCGAGCTCGCCGGGGCCTGGTTCCTGCGCCACCTCGCCGCGCCCGGGACCGCCCGGGGCCCGGTGTCGCAGGCGCCGTGAACCGCCCCGATCGGCAGCACATTTTGCGCAGCCGAATACGGGATTTCCTGATCAGCTTGTACACATTGAACAGTGAAATACCGACCTGTTGCCCAGCCCTCCGGACAGGAGCAAGCTCTCCGCCAACCGCACCGCCCACCCGTTCGCGGCGCGGCCGCCTCAAGCGGACGCCTCAGAGTCGAGGCCAAAAGTGGAGGAACGACCGATGACCCCGCAGTCCCACGCCCTTGAGCTGACCCCCGAGGAGCGCGAGGCCGGCCTCGACGCCGACCAGCTGCGCCGCCTCGTCGGCCTCGTCGAGCACGACCCGGCCACCGACCCGTTCCCCGTCACCGCGCAGGACGCGGTCGTCTTCGTGGTCGGCAACGCCACCCAGACGGCCCAGTTCTACCAGGCCGTGTTCGGCATGGAGCTGGTGGCCTACTCCGGTCCGGAGACCGGCCGTCGTGACCGCAAGGCCTTCGTGCTCCGCTCCGGCTCCTGCCGCTTCGTGATCAAGGGCGGGGTGCTGCCGGACAGCCCGCTGCTGGACCACCACCGCCGCCACGGCGACGGCGTCGTCGACCTGGCCCTGGAGGTCCCGGACGTCGACAAGTGCATCGCGCACGCCCGCGCGACCGGCGCCACCATCCTGGAGGAGCCGAACGACGTCTCGGACGAGAACGGCACCGTGCGCCGCGCGGCCATCGCCACCTACGGCGAGACCCGCCACACCCTGATCGACCGCTCCCGCTACCACGGCCCCTACCTGCCGGGGTACATCACCGCGCAGAGCAAGGTCCAGCACCCGGAGGGCTCGCCCAGGCGCCTGTTCCAGGCCCTCGACCACGCCGTCGGCAACGTCGAGCTGGGCCGGATGGACGAGTGGGTTTCGTTCTACAACCGGGTCATGGGCTTCGTGAACATGGCCGAGTTCGTCGGCGACGACATCGCCACCGACTACTCCGCCCTGATGTCCAAGGTCGTCGCCAGCGGCAACCACCGGGTGAAGTTCCCGCTCAACGAGCCCGCCATCGCCAAGAAGCGGTCGCAGATCGACGAGTACCTAGAGTTCTACACCGGCCCCGGCTGCCAGCACATGGCGCTCGCCACCAACGACATCCTCACCACCGTGGACGTGCTGCGCTCGCGCGGCGTGGAGTTCCTCGACACCCCCGACTCGTACTACGACGACCCGGAGCTGCGCGCCCGGATCGGCAAGGTGCGGGTGGACATCAACGAGCTGAAGTCGCGCGGCATCCTGGTCGACCGCGACGAGGACGGCTACCTGCTGCAGATCTTCACCAAGCCGATCGGCGACCGCCCGACCGTCTTCTACGAGTTCATCGAGCGGCACGGTTCGCTGGGCTTCGGCAAGGGCAACTTCAAGGCGCTGTTCGAGGCGATCGAGCGCGAGCAGGACGCCCGCGGCAACCTGTGAGCACTGGGGAGCCCTGAGCACGGAGAAGCTCTGAGCACTGGGGAACTCTGAGCACGGTCGGGCGTACCGTGAGGACGGTCGGCTGAGCACGGTCGAGGAGGAGCAGGGAGATGGCGTACTACCGGCAGCTGGGCAGCATCCCGCCCAAGCGGCACACGCAGCACCGCACACCAGAAGGCGGGCTGTACTACGAGGAGTTGATGGGCGAGGAGGGGTTCTCGTCGGACTCCTCGCTGCTCTACCACCGAGGCATCCCCTCGGCCGTGGTGAACGCGGTGCCGTGGGAGCTGCCGGACCAGTCCACGGTGCCCAACCACCCCCTGCTCCCCCGCCACCTCAAGCTGCACGAGCTGTTCGCGGACCAGGAGTGGAAGTCCGCGGACGTCGTCGGCAGCCGCCGTCTCGTCCTCGGCAACGGCGACGTGCGGATCTCGTACGTCGCCGCCGGGGCCCCGAGCGAGCTGTACCGCAACGGGCTCGGCGACGAGTGCGTGTACGTGGAGTCCGGCTCCGGCACGGTCGAGACGGTCTTCGGCTCGATCGAGGTCGGCCAGGGCGACTACGTGATCATCCCGCGCGCCACCACCCACCGCTGGGTGCCGACCGGGGACGAACCGCTGCGCGCGTACTGCATCGAGGCGAACAGCCACATCAGCCCGGTCAAGCGCTACCTCTCCAAGTACGGGCAGCTGCTGGAGCACGCGCCGTACTGCGAGCGGGACTTCCGCGGCCCGGTCGGCCCACTGGTGGTCGACACCTCCGGGGACGCATCCGGGGACGCCTCCGGGGATGTCGACGTGCTGGTCAAGCACCGCGGCCCGAACGGGGTCTCGGGCACCCGCTACACCGTGCCGCACCACCCGTTCGACGTGGTCGGCTGGGACGGCTGCCTGTACCCGTACGCCTTCAACATCCGGGACTTCGAGCCGATCACCGGCCGGGTCCACCAGCCGCCGCCGGCCCACCAGGTGTTCGAGGGCAACGGGTTCGTGATCTGCAACTTCGTTCCCCGCAAGGTGGATTACCACCCGCTGTCGATCCCGGTGCCGTACTACCACGCCAACGTGGACAGCGACGAGGTCATGTTCTACTGCGGCGGCGACTACGCGGCCCGCAAGGGCTCGGGCATCGGCCAGGGCTCGATCTCGCTGCACCCCGGGGGGCACACCCACGGGCCGCAGCCGGGCGCGTACGAGCGCAGCATCGGCGTGGACTTCTTCGACGAACTCGCCGTCATGGTGGACACGTTCCGCCCGCTGGAGCTCGGCGAGGGCGGCCGGGCCAGCGAGGACGGCAACTACGCCTGGACCTGGGCCGGGCGGGGGCCCGGGCGATGAGCGCCGCCTCGTCCGCCGCGTCCGCCTGGTCCGCTTCGACCAACGAGCCGACCTCCGGGCCGACAGCTGGGCCGACAGCCGGGCGGATCCCCGAGCTGTTCCACGGGCTCTTCGACGACGCCGCGGTGTTCCCGCCCGGGAACCTGCCGGTCGCCGAGGCGGTGCCCGCCCACCGCGGGCACCGCGCCGCCTGGTACGCCGACGCGGTCGGCCCGCTCCTCTGCGGGGCGGGCCGGCTGGGCGAGTTGGCCGCGGCGGCGGTGGGCGGTGCCACGGCGGCGTCGACCGGTGCGGCGGCTTCGGGCAGCGCGGCGGTGGCGGGCAGCGCGCCGATCAGGGTCGGGCTCGTACTGCCGGGGGGCAGTGCCGAACTCGGCCCGGCGCTCGCCGCCGCCGCGCCCTTCGAGGTGGCCATCGTCGAACTCGCCGTCCGGGACGCCGCCGAGGCGGTCGCCGCCCTCGACCGGCTGCTGCCGCCGAACGTCCCGGCCGCCGTCGAGCTGCCGCGCGAACTCCTGCGCGGCGACGGCCTGGACGAGGTGCTGGACGTGCTCGTCGACAGCCCCTACCGGGCGAAGTTCCGCACCGGCGGGGTGGTGGCCGAGGCGTTCCCGGACGAGGAGGAGCTGGCCGCCTTCCTGACCGGCTGCGCGCTGCGCGGGCTGCCGTACAAGTGCACCGCCGGACTGCACAACGCCCTCCGGCACACCGACCCGGCCACCGGCTTCGAGCACCACGGCTTCCTCAACGTGCTGCTGGCCGCACAGGAGACGGACCGGGCGGTGGCCGCGGCGGTGCTGGCGGAGCGCGACGGCGCGGTGCTGGCCAAGGCCGTCCACTCACTGACCGACCGTCAGGTTACGGTGATCCGAAACTCGTTCACCGCATTCGGCACCTGCAGCATCGCCGAACCGCTGGACGACCTGGCCGCGCTCGGCCTGCTGCCGTCCACGCCACAGCCCCAGGAGGACCGTTGAGCACCACCCCCCGCAGCTGGCTCGCCAGCGCCCAGGACTCGCCGTTCGGCGTGCACAACCTGCCGTACGGCGTGTTCACCGCCACCGACCAGCCCGGTCGGCGCCGGATCGGCGTGCGCGTCGGGGACTTCGTGCTGGACGCCGCGGCGGCCGCCCGGGCGGCCGGGAAGCCGTCCGAACTGCTGGCCGCGGACTCGCTCAACCCGCTGCTGGCGGCTGGGCGTTCGGCCTGGACACAGGTCCGGGCCGACCTCACGCGATGGCTGACGGACGAGTCCTACCGCGAGGCGCTGTCGCCGGCGCTGCTGCCGGCGGGCAAGGTCCAACTGCACCTGCCGTTCGAGGTCGCCGACTACGTCGACTTCTACGCCTCCGAACACCACGCCACCAACCTGGGCCGGATCTTCCGCCCGGGCTCGGAGCCGCTCACCCCCAACTGGAAGCACCTGCCCATCGGTTACCACGGGCGGTCCGGCACGGTGGTTGTCTCCGGCACCCCGGTGGTGCGGCCCCACGGGCAGCGCAAGGCGCCCGCCGACCCGGCGCCGTCGTTCGGGCCGACCCGGCGGCTGGACATCGAGGCGGAGGTCGGCTTCGTCGTCGGCACGCCGTCCGAACTGGGCCGACCGGTCGTCCTGGACGACTTCCGCGAGCACGTGTTCGGCGTCTGCCTGGTCAACGACTGGTCCGCGCGCGACATCCAGGCCTGGGAGTACGTGCCGCTCGGCCCGTTCCTCGGCAAGTCCTTCGCCACCTCGGTCTCGCCGTGGATCGTCCCGCTGGACGCCCTGCAGCACGCCCGGGTCGCGCCGCCCGAGCGCGACGTCGAACCGCTGGCCTACCTGGACGACCGCGGCGGCGAGCCGTGGGGGCTGGACCTGGCGCTGGAAGTCCGGCTGAACGGGCACCTGGTGTCCCGGCCGCCGTTCGCCTCGATGTACTGGACGGCACAGCAGCAGCTCACCCACATGACGGTCAACGGCGCCTCGCTGCGCACCGGCGACCTGTTCGCCTCGGGCACCGTCAGCGGACCGGAGCCGGACACCCGCGGCGCGCTGATCGAGCTGACCTGGAACGGCGAGGAGCCGCTGAAGCTCCCGGACGGCACCACCCGGACGTTCCTGGAGGACGGCGACGAGGTCACCATCACCGCCACCGCGCCGGGGCCGGACGGCGCCGTCATCGGGTTCGGCGAGGTGACGGGACGGGTCCAGCCGTAGCGGGGGCGGCCGACGGTCGACAGCCGTCGGCTGACAACTGACGGCGAACAGATAACAGACGACAGATAACAGCTGACAGATTTCATCATCTGTCAGCTGTTATCTGTTACCCCCGCCCCAGCCCCTCCGACGACTCCCGCCGGACGCACCGCGCCTACAGGCCCGCCCCTCCCGTGGCGTCGATGACCCGGCCGGTGACCCAGCGGGCGTCGTCGGAGGCGAGGAACGCGACGATGTCCGCGATGTCCTCCGGCTGCCCGACCCGGCCGAGAGCCGCGAGCGAGGCCGCATGGGCCTCCGCCTCCGCGTTGCCGCGCAGCCAGCCGGCGTTGACGTCGGTGTCGACGACGCCCGGAGCAACCGAGTTGGCGGTGATCCCGCGCGGGCCGAGCTGCTTGGCGAGGTTGAGGGTGAAGGTGTCGAGCGCCCCCTTGGTCGCGCCGTAGGCGATGACCTCCGGCATGGCGAGGCGGGCCGCGCCGCTGGAGACGTTGATGATCCGACCGCCGTCGCGCAGCCGGCGCAGCCCGTGCTGGACGACGAAGAACGGTGCGCGGACGTTGACGGCGAACACCTCGTCGAAGCCCTCCTCGGTGAGCGTGGCGAGATCGGCGCTGCGCCCGATCCCGGCGTTGTTCACGATGATGTCGACGCCGCCGTCGGCCGCGTGCGCGCCGATCTCGGCATCGAACGCCTCCCACAGCGCGGCCGCGTCCCCGTGCCGGCCGAGTTCGGCGTGCAGCGCGAAGGCCCGGCCGCCGTCGGCACGGATGCCCGCGACGACCTCGCCCGCCGCCTCCTGGTCGCGGGCGTAGCCGACGGCGACGGTGGCACCGTCGCGGCCGAGCCTGCGGGCGATCGCCCGGCCGATCCCCCTGCTGCCGCCGGTGACCAGCGCGGTCTTGCCCTTGAGTGCCTGCGTGCCCATGACTGAGCCCCCTCCTGCTTCGCCCAACACATTTATTGAGTGATTGCTCAAGAATGAAGCTAACACACTTGTTGAGCGGGTGTTCTAAAATTCCGGCATGACCGAGAACCCGACGCGCCCCCGGCGCGGACGACCGCCGACCTTCGACCGGGACGAGGCGCTGACGGCGGCGACCCGGCTGTTCTGGGAACGCGGCTACGAGGCCACCTCCGTCACCGACCTGACCACCGCGATGGGCATCCGGCCCGGCAGCCTCTACGCCGCGTTCGGCGACAAGCGGTCGCTGTTCGAGGAGGTCGTCCGCCACTACGGGCACTCCCCCGTCGGCGCGTTCGCGGGGGCCGCCCTGCGGGAGGAGACCAGCGCGTACGCGGCCTTCGCCCGGATCCTGCGGGAGGCGGCGGCCGCCTACCCGGACCCGTCGCATCCGGCCGGCTGCCTGGTGATCAGCGCCGCCACCAACGTCTCCCCGCAGGACGCCGAGGTCCAGGCCCACCTGCGCGACCTGCGCAACCGCAACCTCCACGTCTTCGAGACCAGGCTGCGCACGGCCCAGGAGGACGGCGAACTCCCGCCCGCCGCCGACCCGCACGCGCTGGCCGGCTACTTCGCCACGGTCATCCAGGGCATGTCGCAGCAGGCCCGGGACGGCGCCACCGCCGCCGACCTGGCCCGGACCGCCGAACTGGCCCTGCGCGCCTGGCCCTAGAGCCCCGAACCGGGCACACCCGGCCGCGCGAACGGCCCGCGGAAGGCCCGCGAACGGCCCGCGGAAGGCCCGCGAAGAGCCCGCGGAAGGCCCGCGAAAAGCCCGCGCCCGGCCGGGTGATCACGACTCCGCCCCGCCCCGGTACGGTGGACGGCAGGAGTCGTCAACGCCGAGGAACGGCCGGGGGACGGCCGAGGGACGGCCGAGGAACGACCGAGGAACGACCGAAGGACGACCGAAGGACGGGAGCGGGCCCGATGAGCACAGAGGTGGCGGAGGTCCAGATCTCCCTGGACGGCGGGGTCGGGCGGATCGTGCTAAACCGGCCGCGGGCGCTCAACTCGCTGACCCACGGCATGATCACCGCCGTCCACGCGACGCTGGCCGAGTGGACCACTAACGACCGGGTGCGCGCCGCCGTCCTGACCGGCGCCGGCGATCGCGGCCTCTGCGCCGGGGCCGACCTCCGCGCACTGCACGACGACGCCAAGGCGGGCGGGGCCGGCACCCGGGCCTTCTTCCGCGACGAGTACCGGCTGAACGCGCTGATCGCGCGCTACCCGAAGCCGTACGTCGCGGTGATGGACGGCATCACCATGGGAGGCGGCGTCGGCCTGTCCGCCCACGGCGCGGTCCGGATCGTCACCGAGCGCTCCACCGTCGCGATGCCCGAGACCCGGATCGGGCTGGTCCCGGACGTCGGCGGCAGCCGCCTGCTCGCCCTCGCCCCGGGCGAGTTGGGCACCCACCTCGCACTCACCTCGGCCGCGATGGGCCCCGGTGACGCGCTGCTGTGCGGGTTCGCGGACCACTTCGTCCCCTCGGCGCGGATCCCGGCGCTGCTCGACGCCCTGGCCGAGAGCCCCGGCCCGGCCGCCGTCGTCGCCGCGGTCGCCGCGCACACCGAGCCCGCACCGGGGGCCACGCTCGCGGAGCAGCGCGGCTGGATCGACGCCTGCTACGCGGCCGACACCGTCGAGGAGATCGTCGAACGGCTGCTGAACTCCGGTGTGGCGGAGGCGAAGGAGGCCGCGGAACTGGTCCTCGGCAACTCCCCCACGGCCGTCAAGGTGACCCTCGCCGCGCTGCGCCGGGCCCGCACGCTCCCCTCCCTGGAGGCCGTGCTCGACCAGGAGTACCGCGTCTCCTGCGCCGCGCTGACCGGGTACGACCTGGTCGAGGGCATCCGCGCCCAGGTGATCGACAAGGACCGCACCCCGCACTGGTCTCCGGCGGCGCTCGCCGAGGTCGGGGAGGCGGACGTCGCCCGTTTCCTCGCCCCGCGCGCGGGTGACGAGTTGGGCCTGGCCTGACCGGGCAGCGCCCACCAGCCCCGCCGTACTCGTCGGCCCCGTCGGCCCCTCCGAGCCCGGATAGGCTGAACCGCCGCCCGCGCGACCGGTCGGCACCGCCCGGCCGGCACCACCACGAGCCGTGAGCCACAAACCAGGAACCAGGAGCCAGGGAGCCCGCGCCCGGCGTCTACGCCCGTGCCTTCCTGGAAGGGCGCATCGGCGAGGCCCAGGTGGACCGCTTCCGGCAGGAGACCGCCGGTGACGGCCTGCCCTCGTATCCGCACCCGCGCCGGCTGCCCTGGTTCTGGGAGTTCCCGACCGTCTCCATGGGCCTCGGTCCGCTGTCGGCCATCCACCCGGCCCGGTTCAACCGGTACTTGACCGCGCGCGGCATCAAGGACACCTCCGGCTCGCACGTCTGGGCGTTCCTCGGGGACGGCGAGATGGACGAGCCGGAGTCGACCGCCGCGCTCGCCCTGGCCGCCCGCGAGGGGCTGGACAACCTCACCTTCGTGATCAACTGCAACCTCCAGCGCCTGGACGGACCGGTGCGCGGCAACGGCAAGATCGTCCAGGAGCTGGAGCGTCAGTTCCGCGCCGCCGGCTGGAACGTCGTCAAGTCCCTGTGGGGCGAGGCCTGGGACGAACTCCTGGCGCGCGACACCACGGGCGCGCTGGCGCGCCGGCTCCGCGAGGTGCCGGACGGACAGTTCCAGACCTACGCCGCCTCGGATGCCCGCTACGTCCGCGAGCACCTGTTCCAGGCCGCACCCGAACTCCGGACGATCGCCGAAACCGTGGACGACAAGCGGCTGTTGGAGACCATCGCGACCTCCCGAGCCGGGCACGAGCCGCGCAAGGTGTACGCGGCCTACCGGGCGGCGCTGGAGCACCGGGGTGCCCCCACGGTGGTGCTGGTGCAGACGGTCAAGGGCTGGGCGCTCGGCCCCGGCTTCGAGGCCCGCAACGCCAACCACCAGATGAAGAAGCTCTCCGGGGCGGAGTTCCGGGCGATGCGCGATCTGCTCGAACTACCCATTCCCGACAGTGCCTTGACCGCCGAGCTGGTCCCGTACGCGCACCCGGGCCCGGACTCCCCGGAGGCCCGCTACCTGCGGGAGCGGCGCGCCGCTCTCGGCGGCCCGGCACCCGCCCGCCTGGTGCGCTTCACACCGCTGCCAGAGCTGCCCGCGAAGCCCTTCGAAACGCTGTTCAAGGGCTCCGGTACGCAGGAGATCGCGACCACCATGGCGTTCGTCCGGCTGGTCAAGGACCTGATGCGGGACAAGGCCACCGGCCACCGCTGGGTGCCGATTCGTCCCGGACGAAGCGCGCACCTTCGGCATGGAGTCGCTCTTCCCGAGTGCCGGCATCTACTCGCCGCTGGGGCAGACCTACGACCCGGTCGACCGCGACCAACTGCTCCACTACAAGGAGTCGGCGACCGGCCAGATCCTCAACGAAGGCATCACCGAGGCCGGTTCGATGGCCTCGCTGACCGCCGCCGCGACCGCGTACGCCACCCACGGCGAGCCCATGATCCCGTTCTACATCTTCTACTCGATGTTCGGCTGGCAGCGCACCGCCGACCAAATGTGGTCCCTGGCCGACCAGTTGGGCTGCGGATTCCTGATCGGCGCCACCGCCGGGCGCACCACGATGACCGGCGAGGGCCTGTAACACGCCGACGGACACTCACAGTTGATCGCCTCCACCAATCCGGCGGCGCTGTCCTACGACCCGGCCTTCGGGTACGAGGTGGCGGTGATCGTCCGCGAGGGCCTGCGTCGGATGTACGGCAGCACCACCCGACACCCGCACGGCGAGGACGTGTTCTACTACCTGACCGTCTACAACGAGCCGCTGCCGCAGCCACCCCTGCCAACCGGCGCGGACGTCACCGACCTCACAGGCATCACAGATGTCACCGATGGCATCCTGCGCGGGCTGTACCGCTACCGCCCGGCGGAGCCCGCACCGGACGGCGAAGCGCCGCGCCTCCAACTGCTCGCCTCGGGCACGGCCGTTCGCTGGGCGCTCGCCGCTCAGCAACTGCTCGGCGAGGACTGGGGCGTGGCGGCGGACGTCTGGTCGGCGCCCTCCTGGACGGAACTGCGCCGGGAGGCACTGGCCTGCGACGCGGCCAACCTGGCGCAGGCGGCAGCCGGTACGGGCGCGGCGGCGCGTGTCCCCTACGTGACGCGGGCACTGGCGGGGGCGCCCGGGCCGGTACTGGCGGTCAGCGACTGGATGCGCGCGGTGCCGGACCAGATCCGCCCGTGGGTGGAGCAGGACTGGACGTCGCTGGGCACGGACGGCTTCGGCCTCTCCGACAGCCGGGACGCGGCTCGGCGGCACTTCGGCGTGGATGCGCAGTCGGTCACGGTGGCGGCGCTGGCCTCGCTGGCCCGCCGGGGCGAGGTCAAGTCGGAGACCGTCCGACAGGCGGCCGAACGCTACGGGGTCCGGTTCTGACCCCTGACGCCCCGTGTCCGGCGTCCTGGATCCCGGCCCCGCGGCGGGGAAGCGAGCCCGTGACGACTGTCTCGCATGCCAAGACTGGCGCGAGGCCGGGCGCGTCGTAGATCGTTGGGTGGTCAGGGCGCGCCCGCGCGGCGCCGAGCAGCGGAAAGGGAGTCAACGGCGATGACCGAGACCGAGACCTACGAGACGATCCTGGTCGAGCGCAAGGGCCGGGTGGGGCTGATCACGCTCAACCGGCCGAAGGCGCTCAACGCGCTGAACACCCAGCTGATGAACGAGGTGGTCGCGGCCGCCACCGCCTTCGACCGGGATCCGGAGATCGGCTGTCTGGTGATCACCGGCTCGGAGAAGGCGTTCGCGGCCGGTGCCGACATCAAGGAGATGCAGGGCAACCAGTTCCCGGACGTCTACCTGGACGACTGGCTGGGCCCCTGGGACCGACTCGGCGCGCTGCGCAAGCCGGTCGTGGCGGCGGTGGCCGGGTTCGCGCTGGGCGGCGGCTGCGAGCTGGCGATGCTGTGCGACATCCTGCTGGCGGCGGACACCGCGAAGTTCGGGCAGCCGGAGATCAAGCTCGGCGTGATCCCGGGCATCGGCGGCTCGCAGCGGCTGACCCGGGCGGTCGGCAAGGCGAAGGCGATGGAACTGTGCCTGACCGGCCGGATGATGGGCGCCGAGGAGGCCGAGCGGGCCGGCCTGGCATCCCGGATCGTCCCGGCAGACCAGTTGCTGGCCGAGGCACTGACGGTCGCCGAGACCGTCGCGGCGATGTCCACCCCGGCGGCGGTCATGATGAAGGAGAGCGTCAACCGGGCCTTCGAGACCACCCTCGCCGAGGGTGTCCGCTTCGAGCGCCGGCTCTTCCACGCCACGTTCGCCACGGCGGACCAGAAGGAGGGGATGGCGGCCTTCGCGGAGAAGCGCCCGCCGTCCTTCACCAACCGGTGACGGGGAGCCGTCGACAGCGGACGGCGGACGGCCGGCGAGTGACGGCTGACGGCTGACGGCTGACAACAAACGAGTAACAGATGACAGCTGACAGATTTCAGATAACGAAATCTGTCAGCTGTCATCTGTTAGCTGTCGTCACCCCTCCTCCACCAGCGCCGTGTTGAGCCGGGCGAGCCCGATGCGGGTGGCGGCCACCACGATCTGATCGCCCGGGGTGAGGCGCCGGGTGCGGTCGGGGAAGTTCCACTGCAACTGCGTGCTGCGGGCGAACCGGATGGCGATCACCCGGACGCCACCCGGGTCCTCCAGGTCGTGCCGGTTCATGCCGATCAGCCCGCTGCCGTCCTCGACCGTCAGCTCGGCGATCAGCAGCACGTGCCGGAACACCGACAGCATCCCGCGCACCTCGCGCCCCATCAGGGCCGCAGCGAAGGCGGGCGCGGCCAGATAGGAGACCGAGCGCGAGGCCGCGTTGTCCAGCGTGGCGTAGAAGTGCCCGGCGAAGTTGTCGTCGAACAGCCTTACCACCACGCGGACTTCGGGATTCCCATGGCGCGCCTCCAGGGCCGCCTCCAGGTTGGTGGCGTCGTCGCCGCTGACCGCGACCAGCGCCCGGCTGTGCTTCAACCGGGCGCGACGCAACTGCTCCTCGAACGGGCCGTCGCCCAGGACCACCGGGATGCCGAGCGCCCGGGCGGCGGCGATGCCCCGGGCCTGCGGGTCGCGCTCCATGCAGACCACCGGCACGCCCAGTTCGTGCAGTTGGGCCGCGACCCGGGTGCCGACGTTGCCGAGGCCGACGACGATCACGTGGTCCCGGGTGCCGGCCCCGGGGTTGCGGGGGTGCCCGCGCCGCCCGGAGCCGAGCACCTCGACCGCGATGGCGGTGGCGACCGGGGCGAACGTGATCCCGCAGATGGTGATCACCACCTGCGCCACCCGCTGCCACAGCCCGCCCGTCCCGGTCCCGGCGGCGATGTCGGAGAGCTGGTCGGGCTGGGCGGCGCCCGCGAGGTCGAGCAGCGAGATGTAGAGGGTCCAACCGAAGTTCCGGTTCAGGTACCAGAGCACGCCGAAGGCCATCAGCACCGCGGCGAGGGCGGTGAGCAGCACCAGCCGCATCCGGGCACTGGTGAAGAAGCGCATCATGTCGAGCAGCCGCCAGCGCACCCGCCGCGCCCAGCTGATCGGTTCCCTGGGTTCGATGCGCAGCACCTGGAGGGCGGCCACGCCGCCTGGTTCCTCGTCGGGTTCGGGCTCCGGTTCCGCTTCGCGGCGGACGCCGCCGGGGCGGACCGGCCCGTCGTCGCCGAACTCGCTGGCGAGTCGGACGAAGTCGGCCGAGTCACCGCGCTGTTCGGGCAGCAGGCGGATCTTGCTGAGGTCCTGGCGGTCGATGTGGTCGGCGACCACGCAGATCCGGTCGGAGGTGATGGCGTCGTCGAAGGCGATGTGCAGGAAGCGTCCGCCGATCTCGACCGAGTTGGGCCGGCCGAGCGCCGCTGCGGCGAAGGCGGGTGCGGCGGTGGCGGAGCCGGAGAGCGCGGCACCGTTCCTGAGCAGCCGTTCGATGTTCTCGCCGAGGCGCTGGTTGAACATCCGGAGCACGATCCGGATGTCCGGGTTGTGGCCTTGGGCGCTGAGCGCGGCGTGGATGTTGTCCTGGTCGCTGCCCTCGACGAGGGCGAGGCCGCGGGCGGTGTCGATCGACACCGCCCGCAGGGCCTCGTCGGTGATGCTGGCGTACTCGACGACGGCGGCGACGCCGGGGAGTTGCTCGATCTGCGGCGCGTGGTCGCGGGTGCGATCGGCGACCAGGACGACGACCGGGACCTCGTAGTGCTCGACGAGTTCCAGGACCAGTCGGTGGGCCAGCGCATTGCCCCCGCAGACGATGTAGTGCTGACTGACCGGCTCGACCGAACGGGTCCCCCACCCTTCAGAAGTCATACCGCCGGATGATATCGACGGCAGGTGGCCGGACGGTGTCGTTCCGGCGACCGGAAGGCCACCGGAGCCGCCCTATCGAACATTCGTCCCCTCCGTCCGCCCTCTCCCCACCCCGTCTACCCGCTCCCCGTACCCCCTCCGCCCCCGAACGGCCGTACCCGGCGCGCCGGTCGACGGTGGCCCGGCCAGGCTGGGGTTCGGCCCCTGCCCACCCCCGGCCCGAGGAGTACACCACCGTGGTCCCCCCGATCATCACCCCCGACGGTTCCCCGGTCCAGGGTCCGCTCGGCATGCTCGCCAAGGCCGCCTGGCAGGTCCTCCTGATCGCCGGAATCGCCTCGCTCGCCCTCGGAATCGTCGTCTTCGCCTGGCCGAAGCAGACCCTGCTGGTGGTGGGTGTGCTGTTCGGCCTCTACCTGCTGGTCATCGGCATCGTGCAACTGATCGCCGCGTTCGGCACCCACGCGACCACCGCGCTGCGGGTGCTGGCCTTCATCAGCGGGGCGATCTGCATCCTGCTGGGGCTGCTCTGCTTCCGCAGCGCGGTGCAGTCGCTGCTCCTGCTCGCGATCTGGATCGGCATCGGTTGGCTCTTCCGGGGCATCACCCAGCTCGCCGCCGCCGTCTCCGACCCGTTGATGCCGGCCCGCGGGTGGCAGGCCTTCGCGGGCGTGGCCAACACGCTGGCCGGCGTGCTGCTGCTGGTTTGGCCGGTCGGTTCGATCGCCGCGCTGACCGTCCTGGCCGGCTGCTGGCTGCTGATCCTCGGGCTGATCGAGATCGTGACGGCCCTCCAGATGCGCGGCCGGGCCAAGCAGATCCCGTCCGGGGTCTGACTCCGCGGGCCCGACTCCGCTGATCTGACCCTGCGAGCCCGACCCTGCGAGCCCGACCCTGCGAGCCCGACTCTGCGGGCCTGACCCTGCGAGCCTGACCCTGCGAGCCCGGCGGAAGTCCAGGCGGCCGCCGACGTCCCGGACCGGTGTTACCGCGTCGGCGCGTAGCCGATCCGGAACGTGGCGGTGTCCAGCCGTTCCGGCGTGAGCCGGACGTCGGTCAGCCGCTCGGCCAGCGCGAACGCGGCCCCGGTGTGCAGGTCGTGCCCCTCCCCGTCGAGTTGGAAGCCGCAGGCCGTCAGCAACTCGGGGACACCGGGGGCGTCGGCGTCCGAACCGTGCCGCTGGGTGGGGAACAGCGGCTCGAACTGGAGCCGGCAGCCGCCCTGCTCCCACCAGTTGAAGTGGTCCACCGCGCAGGCGTTCCGGAAGTGCGAGACCAGCCGGGTGCCGTCGGCGAGGCGGCGGATGACGTCGGGCAGGCTGCCGAGGTAGCCGAAGACCTCGACGACGAGGGCCCAGCCGTCGAGCTCGGTGACGGCGACGAGCAGCCGGTCCTCCTCCGGCTCGAACTGGGCCTCGGCCTCCTCGTCCTCCCCGTCGTCGAAGGTCTCCCAGGCCGCGACCACCGCGTCCAGGCCGGTGACCTCCCGACCTGGCAGGGCGCCGAAGCGGCGCAGCAGTTCGTCGGCGGTGATCCCCTCGACCAGCGTCAGGCAGTAGGCCTCTCCGGGGATGGGGTAGCGCTGTTCGAACCAGGCGTAGTCGGTCGCGTGTGCGGTCATGCGCCGATGCTGCCAGCCGCCTGTGACACCGTCGACGGTGGCGGCCGGCGGCAGCTGGTACGCGACACGCTCAGAGCCAGACCGGCGCGTCCGTCCCCCAGCGCCCCGGCGGGCGGGACCAGTCGGCGGGCGCGCCGGTGTAGGCGATGGGCGGCAGGGCGTGGCGCAGCCGTCCGTAGGCGGAGTCGGTCTCAGCGAGCCACCGAACCGGGTCGTACGTCCCGGCGTCCGGAGCGGCGCCCTCCGAGGCGGCGTCCTCCGAGGCAGCGGGCGCGGGCGACTCGGGCGCGGGCAGCTCGGGCGCGGGCGACTCGGGCGCGATGCCGTGCAGCAGCCAGGAGGCCGTACCGGCGAGGGAGAACCGCAGGTGGCGGCCGCCCGGCCGGCCGGTGCGCTGCTCGGTGAGGGCGCGCAGGACGGCGGCGGCGACGAGGTAGCCGGTGCCGTGGTCGAGGGCCTGGGCGGGCAGCACGCCGGGGCGGCCGTCGGGGCCGGCCTCGTGGGCGGCGATGCCGACGCCGGCCTGGACGAGGCTGTCGAAGCCGCGGCGGCCGGCCCAGGGGCCGGTCCAGCCCCAGGCACAGAGCTGCGCGACGATCAGGCCGGGGTGGTGGGCCGCCAATGCGTCGGGGGCGAGGCCGTGGACGTCGAGAGCGCCGGGGCGGTAGCCGGTGACGAGGACGTCGGCGGTGGCGAGCAGACCGTCGAAGACGGCGCGGTCGGCGGGATCGGCGAGGTCGAGGCGGGTGGAGCGCTTGCCGAAGCCGGTGTCGGCGTGGGCGTCGTCGGCCTCGGGGAGGTGGGGCGGGTCGACGCGCAGGACGTCGGCGCCCAGCAGGGCGAGGGTGCGGGTGGCGACCGGTCCGGCGATGACCCGGGTGAGGTCGAGGACGCGGATCCCGGCGGCGGGCCGGTCCGGGTCGGCGTCGCCGAGCGGGCGGACGGGCGCGGTGCCGGTCACCCGGCTCTCCACCAGGGGGTGCACGGTGGCACTGACCGGCGCGACGGCCACGGCGAGCGCCCCCGCTTCGTACGCTCGTTCCTGGACCTGCTCGGCCGTCAGTTCGGCCAGCAGGTCGGCGAGTTGCTCGGGCCCGGCGTCGGCGGGCAGGTCGAGGGCGGCGAGCAGCCGGGTGCGGTGGTGCGGGTAGTTGGCGTGGGTGCGGACCCAGCCGTCGGCGGTGCGCCAGAAGCCCGAGTGCGGGGCGAAGCTGACGGGCGCGCGGCCGTCGACGGTCAGGTGGCGTTCGCTGACGAAGGCGGTGGCGACGGCTCCCTGGTCCACCCGGACGGCGGGGACCGGGCCGCCTGTGCGGTGGGCGGCGAGTTCGGCGGCGGCCAGCGAGCAGGCGGCCACGGTGGCCCGGGCGAGCCGGCGCACCGGCAGGCCGGAGGGCAGGACGTCGCCGGGGCCGTGGAAGGAGACCCGCCCCAGCAGGTCGGCCGATCCGCCGAGGGCGGCCCAGACGTCGGCGGTGGGCCGGTCCGCAGGTTCCCCGCCGGGCGTGGGCTCCCCGCCGCCCCCGGGATCGGCCCCGTTCGCGGTGTCACCGCCGGGCGCGGGCCGCTCGGTGGGCACGGGCTGATCGCCGGGCGCGGGCCGCTCGGTGGGCGCGGGCCGCTCGGTGGGCGCGGGCTGCCCGGTGGGCCGGGCGCTGGGGACGGTCGGACGCTCTGTCATGCCCGGCATTGTGCTCCCGCTCTCAGGCGCTCGCCGTGACGCCCGCCACCAGCATCAGCAGCACCGCCGAGACGAGGGTCATCCGGCGCGCCGCGCGCGGGGTGCCGCCGAGCCGGCCGCCCAGGCGTCCGCTGGCGTGCGCGACCAGCCCGTACACGACGGCGCAGGCCAGCACGTTGAGCGAGCCGAGGGCGAGCACCTGCCCGCCGACCGGCAGCACGGCGCCCGGGTCGACGAACTGCGGCACCAGGGAGAGGTAGAGCAGCAGCCCCTTGGGGTTGAGCAGGGCGGTCAGCATGCTCTGGCGCAGCACGGTCGCGGTGGGCTGCGGCTTGGGCGCGGTGAGGGCCGTGGCGGCCCCGCCCTTGCGCAGCGCGAGCAGCATGGTGACGGCCAGCACCAGCAGGTACGCGGCGCCGGTGAGGCGCAGGACGGGCAGGGCGGCGGGGACGGCGCGCAGCGCGGCGGCCAGTCCGGCGCTGGAGAGCAGGGTGTGGACGGCGTAGCCGGCGCAGACGCCGCCGACCGCGATGAAGGCGGCGCGTCGCCCCTGGCCGAGGCCTCGGGCGGCGATGTAGAGCCAGTCGGGGCCCGGTGTGCAGACCAGCAGCAGGTCGACTCCGAGGAAGAGGAGGAGGGCGTGGGTGTCCATGGGTGGCGTGACCTGTCGTGCTCGTTCGGGCGGGTCCCGGCCGTTGGTCCGGTGATCCTCGCGGCACCTGTTCGGTGCGTTCGGTCACTGAAGGTAGCCGGACAGCCCTGGCACGCGATGGCGACTTCATGCTGGTCCGGCCCGTGTTTTGGCAGAATATTGCGCCATGGACCGAATCGACCGCAGAATCCTCCGCGAGCTTCAGCAGGACGGCCGCCTGACCAACGCCGACCTGGCCGCCCGGGTGGACCTCACCCCCTCCCCCTGCCTGCGCCGGGTCCGACAGCTGGAGCAGGACGGCGTGATCCGCGGCTACCGGGCGGTACTGGACGGCGCGGCGGTCGGACGGGGCTTCCAACCGTTCGTCACGATCACGATGCGTCACGAGGACCAGGTGACGGTCGCCGAGTTCGAACGCCGGGTGGCAGAGCTGCCGGAGGTGGTGGAGGCGCACCGGCTCTTCGGGGAGCCCGACTACCTGCTGCGCATCGCGGTGGCCGACATCGCCGCGTACGAGCGCTTCATCACCGACGTGCTCTCCGGCCTGCCGGGGATCGCGCAGGTCAACTCGCATCTGACGATGAAGCAGGTGAAGGCCGACCGGGGGCTGCCGATCGGCGGGTAGGGTGCGAACGGGGGCCGCCGCGGCCGCCCGTACGGGGGACAGCGCGACAAGGGGGGCTCCATGCACGCGATCCGCCGCCTCGATCTGGGGTACTTCGTCCGGCCTGCGTCCGAGGTGGGCGGCCCGGAGCCGAGGGTGGAGCCGGTCCTGGCGTACCTGGTGCGCCGCCCGGAGGGGCTGCTGCTGTTCGACACCGGGATCGGCGCGGGCGATCCGGAGACCGAGGCGCACTACCGCCCGGTCCGCCGCCCGCTGACGGAGGCGCTCGCGACCGTCGGCGTCGCCGGCGCCGACATCGACCTGGTGGTCAACTGCCACCTCCACTTCGACCACTGCGGCGGCAATCCGCTGCTCGCCGGCACGCCCGTCCTCGTGCAGGCGGCCGAACTGGCCACCGCCCGGCGCGGCGCCTACACCATCGACGCGCTGGTCGACTTCCCCGGCGCCGACTACCGCGAGCTGGACGGCGAGACGGAGATCTGGCCGGGCGTGCGGGTGCTGCCGACGCCCGGGCACACCGACGGCCACCAGTCGCTGGTGGTCGAGCGGCCCGGTGGCGGTGCGGTGGTGCTGGCCGGGCAGGCGTACGACTTCGCGTCCGAGTACGGCCAGGCGGTGCTCGCCCGGCGGGCGGCGCGCGAGGGCGTGGCCGCGCCGCTGCCCGGCTACCGGGCCTGGCTGGACCGGCTGGCGGCGTACGGACCGCGCCGGGTGCTGTTCGCGCACGACCACGCGGTCTGGGAACCGGTCGGATAGGGCCGGCGGCCGGGCCGGGCGCGGTTCACAGGGTCCAACGGGTTCGGAGGTCCAGAGGGTCCAACGGGCTCGGAGGCTCAGGGCTCGAAGGCTCAGGGCTCAGAACGTGAAGCGCAGCGACCGGACCCGGTGGTCGAAGTTGGACGGCACGATGTCCGGCTCGCCGACCGACCGCACCTCGGGCAACCGGGAGAACAGCTCGCGGAACAGCACCTTCATCTCCTGCCGGGCCAGGTGCGCCCCGATGCAGTAGTGCGGCCCGCCGCCGCCGAAGCCGAGGTGGGGGTTGGGCGTGCGGGTGATGTCGAACGCGTCCGGGGCGGGGAAGACCGTCTCGTCCCGGTTGGCCGAACCGAAGAACAGCGCGACCTTCTCCCCCGCGCGCAACAGCGGGCCCCCGGGGCCGCCGAGCTCGTGGTCGACGGCGAGGGTCCGGCGGAAGTGGATGATCGGCGTGGCGTGGCGGACGATCTCGTCGACCGCGCCGCCGAGCCCCCCGTCGAGGTCCGCGAGCAGCAGGGCGCGCTGCTCGGGGTGCACGGTCAGCAGGTGCAGGCCGTGGGCGAACGCGTTGCGGGTGGTCTCCACTCCGGCGACCAGCAGCAGGGAGAAGAAGGAGCCGAGTTCGCGTCCGGTGAGCCGGCGGCCGTCCACGTCCGCGGTGACCAGCGCGGAGATCAGGTCCTCGGCGGGCCTGCGGCGGCGCTCGCGGCCGATCGCGGCGACCATGCCCTGCATGCGGGCCAGCGCCAGCAGCCCGCGCCCTGGCATCCGGAGCCGGCTGCGCAGCGGGCGGGCCACGCCGGTGTGCTCGGAGGCGTGGTTGACCTGGTCCAGGATCGCCCGGCGCGGACGTTCCGGGATCCCCATCATGGTGCAGATCACCTGGAAGGGGAGCTCGGCGGCCACGGAGGTGACGAAGTCCTCCGGCCGCCGCCGCTCGACGTCGTCGACCAGGCGGGTGGCGACGCGGCGGATGTCCTCCTCGACCTGGCCGAGCAGCCG
Organism: Kitasatospora sp. NPDC086801; assembly: GCF_044745805.1. Lineage (NCBI taxonomy): Bacteria > Bacillati > Actinomycetota > Actinomycetes > Kitasatosporales > Streptomycetaceae > Kitasatospora > Kitasatospora sp. NPDC086801. Next base: position 192,924 of record NZ_JBIVAX010000008.1, on the reverse strand, counting down.
GGGGGTGAAGGCCCGCGAGACGATCCGGCGCAACTGGGCGTGCCGGGGATCGTCGAGGTTGACCATCGAGTCCCCGAACACCAGCCGGACCCAGCGGGGCGGTTCGGGGGAAAGGACGCCGGGGCCGCTGAGGAACACCGCGGGGGTGCGGCTGGCCTCGACCACGTCGGCGTGGCGGACCAGCGCGTGGAAGCCCTTGCCGGTGGCGGGATCGCCGAAGAACACCGGAGCGGGGCGTCGGCGCAGTTCGGCGAAGGCGGCCGCGCGGGCGGGGGCGGGCAACTGCCAGAAGCGGGGGTCGGCGAGGTCGGCGGCGGGGGCCTCCGAGCCGGTCGAGGTCTCCATGGCCGGGCCTCCTGCTTCGCGTTCGGCGTTCGCCCGGCAGCCACTGTCGGTACCGGGGTGTGCACATCTAGTGAGCAAGCGATGGGCGATGTCAAACCGCGGCGATGGTCATACGAATGGGTTGGTGCGGCGGCCAGGCCGGATACCTGGACGCCGGGCACACGGGCCGGGCATGGTCTCACGGGGTGGAACCGGCCAATACCGGAGGGTGCGATACAGCCCGGGCGGGGCGGGTGCGACGATGAGTGTCATCGTGATGACCGACCGGATCCGCCTGCTGCGCGCCGCGGTCTTCGCCGCGCTGTGCGTGGCGCTGGCCGCCGCGGCGCACGTCGCCATGGCCGGGGCCGGGGTCTCACCGCCGGTGCTGGCCGGCGCGTTCGGGGCCGTCCTCGGTCTGACCTGGCTGCTCGCCGGCAAGCGGCGCGGGCTCGGCGCGATCAGCGCCTGGATGGTCGCGACGCAGAGCGCGCTGCACCTGTTGTTCGAGCAGGCCGCGGCGCTCGGTCAGGGGGGCGGCGGTCTCGGCCGGCTCGCCACCACGGACTGGGCCGCGCTGCTGCTCTGCAACCCCGAGCGGATCCCCGGCGGACTCTCCCCCGTCGAGCTGGCCCGGATGGCGGGCCTCGACCCGGACGTCCCGCCCGCCACCGGCGGCCTGCACGCCATGGCGGGCATGCACCACGGGACGGCGGCGGGTGTGCTTTCCGCCCCGCTATCCGCCCCGCTATCGGCATCAGCATCCGCCTCGGCATCGGCATCGGCCGATGGGATGGCGCTGGACGTGGCCGGGATGGCGGGGATGCCCGGCATGCCGGGTACGTCAGGCGTGTCCGGAGCATCCGCCGCGTACGGGATGCCCGCCGGGACGACGCACGGCATGGCACATGGCATGGCGCACGGGATGTCCTTCGGGATGATCGCCGCCCACGCGCTCGCCGCGCTGGCCTGCGCGCTGCTGCTGTGGCGCGGTGACGCCGCGCTGGTCCGGCTCTTCGAGCTGCTCGGCGCGCTCGGCACCGTGGTCGCGGGAGTGCTGGTGCTCCCGCTGCTGGCGCTGTTCGCGCGCCCCTTCGGCTACCGCCCGCCGGCTGTGCCCCGGCCCACCGGCCACCGGATCCGGCCACCCCGGCCGGTGCTGCTCACCCATGCCGTGGTCCGGCGCGGCCCACCGGCGCTCGCCCTCGCCTGCTGACGCGCCCGCCGTTCCCCTCCTCCGCTCCTCCGCCTACCACCCCCGGCCGCCGACCGCCGCCGGGGACCGCGGGGTCCACGGGGTCCACGGGGTTCGCTCGACGGGCAGGTCGCCCTGCCGCTCGGCCGTGCTTTCGCCGCCGTGCCGCCAGGGCCCGGACCCGCGTCCGCCCGCCGCCTCCTCCGCGAGGCGTCGTGGGCCGCGCGGAAGTCCCATGGATGCCGGCGGCGCCGCCTCGGGTGGCGCCGCTCCCAGCCCTCCCCTCAGGACCTTCGCATGCCTGACTACGACGGCGCACCGGCTTCGGCCGGCGCCACCGTCCTACCGCTCCGCGGGCTCCGGCCCGTCCGGAGCCTGACCGCCCCCGAGCCCTTGCGTGCCGAGCCCGTTCAGCAAGCGGGCCGACCACTCCTCCGACGGGCCGTCGGCGGCGCTCGCCCGGACGCGTCCGCGCAGTTGCCCGGCCCGCTCCAGCCACGCGCGGCAGCCTGCGCAGCGCGCGACGTGCCGGTCCAGCCGGCTGCCCGGCAGCCCGGTCGGTTCGCCGTCGAGCCGGGCCGACAGGGCGGTACGGAACTGCGCGCATCTCATACGACCATGGTCCCGCACCGCCCTCACGGTGGGACCGGCCGGGTGGGAGGCCGCCGTGGATGACGAGCAGCTCACCGCGCTCGCCCTGACCGCCCGCGCGGGCCGGGCCCCGGACGTCGAGGCCTTCGTCCGCGCCACCCAGCGGGACGTCTGGCGGTTCGTCGCCCACCTCACCGACGTCCAGTCCGCCGACGACCTCGCGCAGGAGACCTTCCTGCGTGCGCTGCGCGGCCTGCCCGCGTTCGCCGGCCGCTCCTCGGCCCGCACCTGGCTGCTGTCGATCGCCCGGCGCACCGTGATCGACCGGTACCGGACGGCCGCCGCCCGACCGCGCTACGCGGCGCTGCCGGACTGGCAGGAGGCGGCGGAGCGACAGGGGGCCGAACCGACGGCCGGGTTCGAGGACGGCGTCGCGCTCGGCGACTTGCTCGACCGGGTGCCCGCCCAGCGGCGGGAGGCCTTCGTGCTCACCCAGGTGGTCGGCCTGAGCTACGCCGAGGCCGCCGAGGTCGCCGGCTGCCCGGTCGGCACCGTCCGCTCCCGGGTCGCCCGCGCCCGGGAGGAGCTGATAGCCCGGCTCCGCGCGGCCGAGGGCGGGGAACTCGCGGCGGCCTGCTGAGCGGATGACAGGTGACGGGTAACAGATGACAACTAACAGATAACAGATTTCGAAATCTGTTATCTGTTAGTTGTCAGTCGCCCGCCGCCGCCACACTCCTCCGAAAATTCCTTCATATGTTCGGAACTGGATCCCCCGCGCCTCCGACTGCTGTACCGGACACCGCCGCCGAGGCGGTGTCCGGTACAGCAGTCGGGCAACGGAGGGACTTCATGGCAGCGCAACAGCCACTGGCCGCCGCCACGCTGACGAACAGTCAGGTCGAACCGGCGGACCGTTGGATCCTGGTCGTGGCCGCCGGGCTGCTCTCGTTCGTCGCGATGCTCGACATGAACGTGGTCAACCTGGCCCTCACCGACATCTCGGCCAGCCTCCAGGTGTCCGCCGGGGTCGCACAGTGGGCCACCCTTGGCTACCAACTCCCGCTGGTGGCACTCCTCTTGCCCGCCGGTCGCTGGCTGGACCAAGTCGGCACCCGCGCCGCGCTGCTGCTCGCCGTCAGCTGCTTCGCCGCGTGCAGCGTGCTGGCCTCGCTCGCCCCCTGGGCGGGCTGGCTGATCGCCGCCCGGCTGCTGCAGGGCGCCTTCGCCGCAGTGCTGTTCGTCCTGATGCCGGTGCTGGCCGCCACCTCCGTCCGCCCCGCGTCGCGCGGACGGGCGATGAGCGTCCCGGCGACGCTCGGCCCGCTCGGCGCCGTCACCGGGCCCGTCATCGGCGGCCTGCTGCTGGACCACTTCGGCTGGCGGGCGGTCTTCCTGATCAAGCTGCCGGTCTGCCTGGCCGCCGTGCTGATCGTGCGCCGGCACGCCCCGCGGCGGGGCCGGCTGCGCCCGCCCGACCGGGCGTCGCTCGGCGACGCCGCCCTGATAGGCGCGGCCGTCGCCGCCGTGCTGCTCGCGCTGACCCTGGCCCCGGAGGCGCCGCTGTGGCTGCTGCTGGCGCTGCCCGCCGCCCCGCTGGTCCTGGTCTGGCTGCGCCGCCCCGGCGGCAGGCCGGTCGCCGAAGTGCTGCGGGCCGCCGGAACCATCGGGGTCAACGCCTCGGTGCTGGCCCTCGCCGCGGGCTTCGCGGCCTGCCACTACCTGCTCGCCCAGCACCTGCGCGGTCCGGGCGGCGAGAGCGCCACCGCCACCGCGCTCACCATGCTCGCCTTCCCGCTCGGCATGGTGCTGGCCGGCCGGGTCGGCGGGCGGCTGGCCGACCGCTGGGGCGCCCGCCCGACCGCGCTCACCGGCGCCGCCGTCACCACCCTCGGTCTGGCACTGCTCGTCCCGCTGGACACCGACTGGTCCGCCTCGGACATCGCCTGGCGGCTCGCCCTGGCCGGTGCCGGGATGGGCCTCAACGGCGGCCCCACCCAGGCCCTGGTGATGACCGCCTCGCCACCCGGGAAGCTCGCCACCGCGGGTTCCGCCGTCCAACTCGCCCGCAGCCTGGGCTTCGCCGTCGGCCCGGCCCTGGCCGGCGCCGCCGCGCTGGCCGGCGACCGGGCCACCACCGGCACCCGAACGGGCATCGCCCTGGCCGCCCTGGTCGCGGCGACGGCCGTGGCCCTGCTCGCCCTGCACCGCCGTCCACGGACCTGAGACCACCGGCCCCCCGAGCACCACCCCGGGCCCCACCCCGGCGCCGCCCGCCCGCAGCTCCCCCACCCCCAACGCCCGTACCCCGCCATGCCCGTACCACCGGAGGAACACCGCAGATGACCGACACCGTCCACGATCCGGCACCGGCCCGCCCGGCGGACGAGCCGCGCTGCCCGTACGGGTACGACCAACTCCCGGACCCCGTACCGCTGTACGGCCCCGCGTACAAGAGCGACCCGTACCCGCTCTACCGCCGGATGCGCGAGGCCGGGCCGGTGCACCGGGTGGAGTTCCCGAGCGGCATCCACGCCTGGCTGGTCACCGGCTACCAGGCCGCCCACGAGACCCTCAACGACCCCCGGTTCGGGAAGAACCACGCGCTGGGCAACGAGAACTGGCGCAGGCTGGCGTCGATCATGCCCGAGCCGCAGCACTCCCAGTTGCAGGTCCACCTGCTGCACCAGGACCCGCCCCAGCACACCGCGATGCGCCGGCTCGTCCTGGACGCCTTCGCACCGCGTCGGGTGGAGTCGTTGCGCCCGCGCTTCCAGGAGCTGGCCGACGCCCTGGTCGACGAGCTGCCCGCAGCCGGTGGCGCCGACCTGGTGGCCGGCTTCGCGGCCCACTTCCCGTTCCGGGTGCTCGCCGAAGTGATCGGGCTGCCCGCCGAGTTGGCGGTCCGCTTCGACCGCGACTGGGGCAAGGTCGTGCAGCCCGTCGGCCCGCACGACCCGGGCCGCCCGGCGTACGAGGCTCGGCTGCGCGGCCTGCAGACGTACATCACCGACGTGGTCGCCCGCAAGCGCGCCGGGGGTCCTGCCGGTGCGCACGACCCGCACGACCCGGCCGCGGCGGGCGCCGACCTGCTGGGCCGGCTCGTCGCCGCCCACGACGCGGGCGAGTTGAGCCGCGAGGAGCTCGACTCCATGGTGTTCCAACTGCTGGTCGCGGGCCAGGAGCCGGTCACCAACCAGATCACCACCATGCTGATCACCCTGCTGCGCCACCCCGACCAGCTCGCCCGGCTGCGCGACGCCCTCGCCGAAGGGCCCGCCCACGACCCCGGCCTGCTGGCCCGCGCGGTGGAGGAACTGCTGCGCCACGACGCCGCGTTCGAGCTCACCACCTGGCGGTTCCTCGCCGAGGACGGCGATCTGTTCGGGACCACCGTCCCGGCCGGCGACTCGGTGATCGTCTCGCTGTGCGCCGCCAATCGGGACGAGACGCGGTTCCCGGACGCGGACCGCCTCGACCTCGACCGCACGCCCAACGCCCACCTCGCCTTCGGCCACGGCATCCACTACTGCCCCGGCGCCGCCCTGGCCCGGGCCGAACTCCGGACCGCCATCGCCACCCTGCTCACCCGGCTGCCCGGGCTGCGCCCGTCCGAGGCCGCCCACGAGGGCCTGGACTCCCTCGCCTGGATCCCCGCCGTCCTGGCGCGCGGGGTCAACCGGCTGCCCGTCGCCTACGACCGGCGCGTCTGAACCGGGCCCTCGGCCGGCCCGCGGCCGCGCCCACCCGACGAACGCCTGGCAAACGCCTGACGAACGCCCGCCCGACACCCCGTACGGTGCCCCGTACGACTTTCCACGGAGGACCACCATGCCGCCCGCCGGCACCGTTTCCACCCGCCACCGCCACCACACCGCACCCACACCCACACCCACACCCACACCCGCGAGCGTCGAGGGCGCCGGGGGCGTCGGGGGCCTCACCGACCCGCAGTCCGCCGCGCGGCTCGCCGCCCGGATCCTCGGCCTGCTGCTGCCGCACCGCCGCGCCTCCGACCCCGGTCTGGACGCCCGGCCCGAGCACTTCCCGTGCCAGCTGGCCCAGTTGACGGACTTCATCACCGCCGGCGACCCGATCCTGTTCACCCTGCCCGGCTTCCCCTGCAAGTCGCCGAACCCCGCGAAGGTGCTCAGCCACCTGCCCGACGAGGGCGAGCGGCTGTCGCTCACCTTCCTCGACGGGCTCTGTGCGGAGATCGGCGGGCACTACGAGCCCGGCGCGCGGATCCTGATCTGCTCGGACGGGCACATCTTCGGCGACCTCGTCCACGTCCCCGACGAGCACATCGACGAGTACTCCGACGAGTTGACGGCGATGATCGGACGCGAGGGCCTCGCCCACCTCGCCACCTTCGACCTGCGGGACGTCCTCGGTGACCTGCCGTACGACGACAAGCGCGCCCGGGTGCACGCCCAGTACGCTCCGAGCGTCGAGGAGTTGCGCGAACTAGTGCTGACGGACGAGGAGACCCTGCGGCTCTACCGCGGCATCACCCGCTTCCTGGCCGACGACACGGTCGGCTTCACCGGCACCCGCTCAGCCCTGCAGCGCGACTGCCGCCGCCGCGCGTACGGGGTGATCCAGCGCAGCCGCGCCTGGGGCGAGTTGATCGCCGAGCAGCACCCCCGGTCGGTCCGGCTCTCCATCCACCCGCAGCCGGCGGGCGCGCCGAAGTTCGGCATCCGGCTGCTGGAGGCGGCCGACGCCTGGATGACGCCCTGGCACTCCTCGGTACTCCACCGCACTGACGGTGACTGGGAGTTGCTGCGCAGCGAGGACGCCGCACGGCGCGGCCGGCTGGTCGAACTCGACGGCCGGCCGAGCCACTACGAGGCGTTCTGACGGGCGGGCTCCGCCCCGGCGGTCGGGGAGCGGTGGTCGAAGGCGATCAACGGGTCGCCGGTGAGCGGGTGTTCGACCACCGCCGCCCGGACGCCGAACACCTCGGCGAGCAGCTCCGCGGTCAGCACCTCGCGCGGCGCCCCGGAGGCCACCAGGGCCCCGTGGTGCAGGACGTGCAGCCGGTCGCAGACGGAGGCGGCGGCGTTGAGGTCGTGCAGGGCGACCAGGGTGGTGCGGCGCTGCTCCCGCAGCAGGGCGAGGAGTTCGACCTGGTGCCGGACGTCCAGGTGGTTGGTCGGCTCGTCCAGCACCAGGACGTCCGGTTGCTGGGCGAGTGCGCGGGCCAGCAGCACCCGCTGCCGTTCACCCCCGGACAGTTGGGCGAACCGGCGGTCGGCGGCGTCCGCCATGCCGACCCGCACCAGCGCGTCGGCGGTGATCCGGTGGTCCTCGGCGTCGTCGGCGGCGAACGACCGCTTGTAGGGGGTGCGGCCCATCGCGACCACCTCGCGGACGCTCAACTCGAAGTCCCCGCCGCGCTCCTGCGGCAACGCGGCGATGTGCCGGGCGGACTGCGCGGGGCGCAGCCCGGCCAGGTCGCGCCCGGCCAGCAGCACCCGCCCGGCGCTCGGCCGCAGGTGCCGGTAGACGGTGCGCAGCAGGCTGGACTTGCCGCTGCCGTTGGGCCCGACCAGTCCGGCGATCTCCCCCTCCTCCGCGACCAGGTGGACGCCGGCCACCACCGCCCGCCCGGCCAGGGTGACGCTCAGGTCCTCGACGGCGATCCTCACGTGCGCTCCAGTCGTCGGTCCAGCAGGTAGAGCAGGGTGGGGGCGCCGAGGACGGCGGTGACCACGCCGATCGGCAGTTCCTGGCCGTCCAGCACGGTGCGGGCCACGGTGTCGACCACGACCAGCAGCAGCGCGCCGGTGAGCGCGGACAGCGGCAGCAGGCGCCGGTGGTCGCCGCCGACGAGCAGGCGGCAGACGTGCGGCACCATGAGCCCGACGAAGCCGATCGCGCCGGAGACCGCGACCAGCACACCGGTGAGCACGCTGGTGACGACGAAGACCTCCCGGCGCAGCCGGGTGACGTCCACGCCGAGCCCGGCGGCCGTCTCGTCGCCCATGAGCATCGCGTTGAGTCCGCGGGCGCGGGCCTGGAGCAGGGCCAGCCCGAGCGCCACCGCGATGGCGGGGAGGGCGAGTTGGGCCCAGACGGCGCCACCGAGACTGCCCATCAGCCAGAACAGCACGCCGCGGGTCTGCTGCTCGTCGCGGGTCTGCAGGACGAGGTAGCTGGTGATGCCGCCGAGGAACTGGGCGATGGCGATGCCCGCGAGGACCAGGCGCAGCGGGGAGAAGCCGCCGCCGCGCCGGGCCGCCAGCCAGACCAGGGAGAACGCGGCGAGCGCGCCGGCGAAGGCCGCCAGGGAGACGGTGAGGCCGAGTGCGCTGCCGAAGGCGAGGTCGAGGCCGAGCGAGGTGCCGAGGACGATCGCGGCGACCGCCCCGAGGGAGGCGCCGGAGGAGATGCCGAGCAGGTAGGGGTCGGCGAGCGGGTTGCGGACCAGGGCCTGCACGGCGGTGCCGACCAGGCCGAGCCCGGCCCCGACCGTCGCCGCCAGCAGGGCGCGCGGGACGCGCAGTTGCCAGACGATGAGGTCGCGGGTGCCGAGTTCGGGGGCCCGCCCGGTGAGGTGGTGGGCGACCACCGACCAGACCTCGCCGGGCGGGATGTCCACCGCGCCGAACGACACGGCGGCGGTCAGCGCGAGCACCAGGGCGGCGGTCAGCGCGACGGCCAGCGGCCCGGCCCGCAGGGTGCGGGCCGGGCGGGACTCGTCGCGCCGTTCGGCGGAGACGGCCGACGTCATCGTCTACTGCCCGTTCTTGACGAGGTCGGGGTGGACGGTGGCGGCGATCCGCCGGACGGCGTCGGCGTTGCGCACGCCCGCGATGGTGGTGACCTCGGAGCCGAGCCGCACGAAGTGGCCCTCCTGGACGGCCTTCAGGCCCTGGGTCGCGGGGAAGCCGCGCAGGAACGCCTCGGCGTCGTCGAAGGCCTTGCGGGTGGCCTCCTCGCTGCCCCGGTTGCGGACGGCGAGCTGGATCCAGTCCGGATTCTTGGCGACGACGTCCTCCCAGGAACCGGGCTTGAAGTCGGCGTCGCAGTCGGCGAACACGTTGCGGGCACCGGCCTGGGTGATCACCGCGTTGGCGACCTGCCGGCCGCAGACCGCCACCGGCTGCTTGGTGCCGGCGTCGAAGTCGAAGACGAAGTAGCCGGGCCGCTGCGCCTCCGGTACGCCGGTGAGCGCGGTGCGCACCTCGCCGATCTGCTTCTCCATCCCGGTGACGAGTTCCTCCGCGCGGGCGGCCGTGCCGGTGACCGCGCCGAGGCGGCGGATGTCGTTCTCGACCCCGGAGAGGTCGGTGCGCGGCGCCTTGGCGGCCTTGGGGGTGCCGGCGCAGGCGGTGGAGAGGAGGTAGACGTGCTGGATGCCGGCCGCCGCGAACTCCTCCTCGCTGGGCCCGGTGGCACCGCCGCCCATCATCGGCATCGCGCCGAAGGTGTCGAGGTAGAGGTCGGCGCCGGAGCCGAGCAGCTTCTCCTTGGGGATGGTCTTGTCGCCGAGCACCGGCACCTTGGCGCCCTGGTCGGCCAGGGCCGGCGGGAGGGTGCCCTTGCCGGGCGGGAAGCCGGTGCCGATCACCCGGTCGCCCGCGCCGAGTTGGAGCAGCACCTCCAGGGCGGCGGCGTTGCTGGTGACGATCTTGGTAGGGGCCTTGGCGATGGTGGTCTCCCGGTCCGTGCAGTCGGCCACCTTGACGGGGTAGCCGCCGGCCGGGGCGGTCTGGGCGGCGCCGGCCGCGCCCCGCTCTCCGCCTCCCCCGCCGCCGTTCCCGGCGCCGCTTCCGGCGCCGCTTCCGCAGGCCGTGGCGAACAGGGCGACGGCGGCCGCGATTCCGCAGACAACGCGAGGGCGCATGACAACTCTCCTGGTCGGTGATCGTGCCAGGGCGTGTCTCGTCATTCGCGGCGGATCAGCGCGCGGCGTTGGGCCGGGATGCCCGGCGTCGCGCGCCCGGCGGGGATGATGAGACACGCCCCAGGGGTCCGTGCTGCGAACCCGGACCAGGTAGTCGGCCGGATCGTCCGGCGGGTTCCCGGGGATTTCCGCGCCGTCCGCCGCCCGGCCGCTGCCCACCGCCCACCGCCCGTCCGGTGCCCGGCCGCCACCCATCCGGTGCCCGTCCGCCGCCCGTTCGCGAACCTCCGGCGTAGGGTGGCCGGATGGCCGATCCCACCGTCCTGCGGGACGATCTCGACCTGCCCGTCCGGCTCGGCCCGCGCCCGCCGCGCCGGGTGGTGTCGCTGGTGCCGTCGCTGACCGAGGCGGTCGCCGCCACCGCGCCCGGGCTGCTGGTCGGCGCCACCGACTGGTGCAGCCACCCGGCCGACCTGGCGGTCGCCAGGATCGGCGGCACCAAGAACCCGGACGTGCCGGGGATCATCGCCCTCGCCCCGGACCTCGTCCTCGCCAACGACGAGGAGAACCGGCGCCCCGACCTGAACGCGCTGCGAGCGGCCGGCCTGCCCGTCTGGGTCACCGACATCCGCACCCTGGACGGCGCGTTCCGCTCGCTCGACCGGCTGCTCACCGCCGCCTGCGCACTGCCGCGCCCGGGCTGGCTGGACCAGGCCGAGGCGGCGTGGGCCCCGGTCCGGCGCCCACCGGACGGCCCGCGGGCGATCGTGCCGGTCTGGCGCCGCCCGTGGATGGTCCTGGGCCGCGACACCTTCGCCGGAGACCTACTGCGCCGCCTCGGCCTCCATCTCGTCCACGCCGGGCACGCCGAGCGCTACCCCGCCGTTCCACTGCCCGAACTGCTCGCCTGCCGACCGGAGTTGGTGGTCCTGCCGGACGAGCCGTACCACTTCACGGCGCAGGACGGCCCCGAGGCGTTCCCAGGTGTCCCGGCGGCGCTGGTCAGTGGACGCCATCTGACCTGGTACGGACCGTCCCTGGTGACGGCGCCGACGGTCCTCGCTCGCGCGCTGGAGCACCCGTTCGTCCGGGGTTCGAACGGCACATCGTAGGATGACCGCCACTCACCGGGACGGCCGGTGACGAGTGGGGGGACCACACGTGGCAGTCAGCACATCCCGGAGAGCACTGGTCATCGTGTCGGCCGCGGCGGTCTCGACGGCCGTCCTGGCCGGCTGCGGCACCAAGCACGCCGACAACCACCAGAACAGCGCGCCGGACACCACGGCGGTCGCCGCCACCGGCACCCCGACCGAGACGCCGAGCGCGAGCCCGTCCGCGACCGTCACCCCGACGCCGACCAACTCCCCGACGGCCAGCGCCTCCCGCAGCCCGAACCCGTCCGCGAGCAAGTCCACCAAGCCCGCCCCGACCACCCCGGCCCCGACCACCGCCAAGCCCGGCGCCCCGACCAGCCCGCCCGCCGCGCCCGCCACCCCGCCCCCGGTCGCCAAGCCCGCCATCGTGGCCCCCGTGCCCGTCGCCAAGCCCGGCCCGGTCGCACCCCCGCCGCCGCCCGCGCCGGCGATCCCGCACGTCCCGCCGCTGCAGAGCGGCTGCCAGCCCAGCAAGCCCCAGCCCGACGAGCCCAAGGAGGCCGTCGGCGCGGCCCTCGCCACCGCCGCCGGCCAGGCCCGCACGCTCAACCTCAGCAGCGGCGGCACCGACAAGCTCCCGCCGCTGCCCGTCAACCTGGTCAAGGCGATCGCCTGGCAGGAGAGCGGCTGGCAGTCCGGCATCCTCGCCTGCGACGGCGGGATCGGCACCATGCAGATCATGCCGAACACCATCAGCTGGATGAACAGCAAGTACGCCACCAACTCCGACGCGAAGACCCTCGCCGGGAACGTCCAGCTCGGCACCCAGCTACTCGACTGGCTGGTCGCCTACTACGGCGACTCCTCCTTCGACGGCAAGTACGACCTCTCCCCCGACCCGGCCACCGGCAAGACGCCGCTGCTCGACCTCGTCATCTCCGCGTACAACGCCGGCGCGGGCAACGTGCACTACAACACCGTCACCGACCCGGCCACCGGCCAGGTCGTCGGCAGCCTGGTCATCCCCAACCCGGGGTACGTGGCCAACGTCAAGGCGCTGATGGCCGGCCAGCCGTGGACCAAGACCGGCTGACACCCCCGGGGCCCCGTGGGACAGCGGAAGGGCCCGGGACGCGATCTCTCGCGTCCCGGGCCCTTCACCGGTCTTCCTCGCTGGTACGTCAGCCCCGCGCGGCGGTGACGGCGGCGCCCAGCGCCTCCTTGATCCGCGGCCCGAGGCGGGCGAAGCCCAGCTCCTTCATCGCCGCCCGCAGCAGTTCCTCCTCCGTGCGCTTCACACCGTCACCGTCCACCCACCGGACGACGGCGAGCAGTTCGTCGGCCGAGTAGGCGGTCACGGGCCGGCCGGGCGTAAAGTCCGGCTTCTCGGGCTGACCGGCGGCGACGGGCGCGGGCTCGGCGACGGGCGCGGCGGCGGGCTCGGCGGCGGGCGCCTCCTCAACAGCCTCGACCTCAGCCACCGGCTCCACGGCCTCAGCCTCAGCCGCCGACTCCACGACGACGGCGGGCGCCTCCTCAACAGCCTCGGCCTCAGCCACCGGCTCCACGACGACAGCGGGCGCTTCCTCGACGACCTCGACCTCAGCCACCGGCTCCACGACAGCAACGGGCTCAACAACCGGCTCGACCTCGGCCGCCGCATCCACGGCCTCAGTGGCCTCGGCCGCATCGACCAGTTCCACGACGACAGCGGGCGCCTCCTCGACGACCTCGACCTCAGCCACCGGCTCGTCGGTCTCTGCCACGGGAGCCTCGACCACGTCGACCTCGGCGACCGTCTCGGGCTCCGCAGCCTCCTCGACCGTCTCCGGCTCGACGACGGGCGCGTCCTCCAGGACGGGCGCCTCCTCCGCAAGCTCGGCTTCGGCGTCGGCTTCGACGGCGGGGGACTCGACGACGGCCTCGGCCTCCGCTGCCTCCGTTACGTCCGTTGCCTCTGTGGCTTCCGCGTCCTCGACGGCCTCCGCCGGCGCGGCCACGGGCTCGTCCGACTCCGCGGCCTCTGCCAGGGCGGCGGTCGCGGCGGCCACCAGGTCGTCGGCGGCCGGGGACGGCGCCGGGAGGGAGACCACAACAGCGGACGGGGCTTCCTCCGTCACCTCCTCCTCAGCCGCCTCAACCGCAGCCTCAGCCTCGACCTCGACCTCGACCGAACCCGAACCCGCGTCCGCGTCCACCTCCCTGGCGGTCACCGTCTCCTCGACCGAAGCCGGAGCCGGAGCGGCGGCGGCGGCGGCACTGTCCTCCCCCGCGAGCCCGTCCCGCTGGCCGCCGGCCAGGGCCTGGCGGGCGGTGTACGCGGCTTCGGCGTCGCGGCGGTCGGCCTGGGCGGCGGCGAGTTCGGTGAGCAGGTCGCCGAGGCCGGCGTCTTCCAGGGTGGCGCGCAGGCCGCGGATGGTGGGCAGGCGGTAGAGCGTGCCTTCGTCGGCGGCGAGCCGTTCGACGAGGTCGACGAGCTCGGCGAAGGCCAGTCCGTCGAGGTCGTGGTCGGGGAGCAGCCGGGCGAGGCCGCGCAGGCCGGTGTTGATCGCCTCGAAGGCCTGGGCGGTCCGCTCGACCAGGGCGCCGTCGGCGGGGACGACCGGGAGGGTGCCGGCGGGGGCGAGGGCGGCCCAGGCGCGGCGCTCGACCTCGGCGGAGGCGAGTGCCTCGTGCAGGTCTTCGCGACGGATGCGGCGGTCGGTGGCGAGGGCGGTGGCCTGCTTGCGCAGGGAGCGGGCGCGCAGCCAGGAGAGCTTGGCGCCGTTCTCGCGGCGCCAGGTGCCGTCGGCGGTGGCGGCGGCGAGGGCGCCGAGGTCGGCATCGTAGGCGGCGGCGGTGAGGGTGGCGGAGGTGCGGTGGACGCGCTGGAGCATCTCGACGAGGAGTGCGGCCTTGGCGACGGTGTCGGGTTCGTCGAGCTTGGCGTCGGCGGCGAGGGCGGTGACGGCTTCCCAGGTCTGGCGGAGGTCGCGGCCGCGCAGTTCGGCGAGGGCGGTGGAGGCGGCCCGGGCGTCCTCGGGGGTGGCGACGGTGTCGACGGCCGCGTACCAGGCGTGGGTGTCGGCGGTGAGGGTGAAGGCCCCGAGTTCGGCGTAGCGGCCGAGGTCCTCGCGGAGGTCGGTCTCCGCCGTGGTGGCCTTGGCGTCCTGGGGGTCCTTGACGTCTGCGGCGTCGGCGACGTCCACCGGGTCGGCTGCGTCGGCGTTGCGCGAGTGAAGCACTGTCATGTGAGGTCCGGTTCTGGGCGACGACGGCGGGGCTGGCGGCGAGGGGGCGGCGGACCGGTTGCGCGGGGTGCCCCGGGGCGGGGCTGGGGGGCGCGCGGTCGGGCTGCCGGTTGTGGACGCCCAGAATACGGGTGCCCGTTCGAGCCTTGCACGCACCCACCGCCCGACGGGCCGGTGTCGTGTGCCATACCCCCCGCCTGGCCGCTACCCGGGAGGGCCGCACGGGTGGTGAGAGGTTGGGCCGGACGGGTGCTGGGGCCCGCGGCCGTCGGGCCGGGCGGGTGGGTTCCCCGGGCGGGGCCCGGGCCGCCGTGGCCGGTCCAGGGGCACGGTGCGGAGCCGTCGGCCCAGGGGCGGGCGGTACCCGGCGCGGCCGAGGGAGGCGAGGTCGACCGGCGCGAGGTACTCGTGGAGCGCGGTGCGGCGCCACCATGCGCCGGTTTCCCGCAGTTCGCGCCAATCGGTGAACCGGTAGAGGTAGAGGGTCGCCCGGACGTGGGTCGGCGGGGTGCCGGGGAAGGGGTTGTGACGCAGCAGGCGGAGGGTGGCGGGGTCGCCGGCGAGCAGGCGGGCGACGAAGGGCAGGAACCAGGGGCGGGCGTAGGCGGGTGAGATGCCGGCGAACCACATCAGCCAGTCGAGCCGCAGGTGGTAGGGGGCGTACTGGCGCGGGAGGCGGCGCACGTCGCCGGGTTTGCCCTTGAAGCCGTACTCGTGCCAGACGGTGTGCGGGGTGAGGGTCGGTTCGTCGGTGCCTTCGATGACGACCTCCTGGCGGACGCGGCTGATGCTGCCGAAGGCGCCGTAGGTGTTGACGAGGTGCAGTCGGTTGAAGGAGCGGTTCATGGCCTGGCGGCGGGAGACGAGGTTGCGGACCGGCCAGTAGCTGAGGACGGCGACGGCCGCGGTCAGCGCGATCACCAGCGCCTCGAACCAGGCGGGCGCGGCGGGGTGGGCGCGGGCGTGGACGGGCAGCGCGAGGCAGGCCGGGTCGACGGCGGCGAGGGCGAGCGTGACGGTGAGCCAGTTGAGCCAGGCGAAGTTGCCGGAGGCGATCAGCCACAGCTGGGTGGCGATGACGGCGCAGGCGGCGTAGCTCGCGACCGGCTGCGGGAGGAGGAGGCCGACGGGGACGACGAGTTGGACGAAGTGGTTGGCGGCCGCCTCGACGCGGTGCAGCGGGTCCGGCAGGTGGTGGAAGAACCAGCTGAGCGGTCCGGGCATGGGCTGGGTCTCGTGGTGGTAGCGCAGGCAGGTGAGGTCGCGCCAGCAGCGGTCGCCGCGCAGTTTGATCAGTCCGGCGCCGAACTCGACCCGGAAGACCAGCCAGCGCATCAGCCAGAGCACCAGGGTGGGCGGGGCGGTGTCGGCGTTGCCGAGGAAGGCGGCGAGGAAGCCGGCTTCGAGCAGCAGCGACTCCCAGCCGAAGGAGTACCAGGTCTGTCCGACGTTGACGATCGAGAGGTAGAGCCCCCAGAGCAGCGCCCACAGCAGGACGGACGCCCAGAGCGGGACGGCGTCGCCGAGTCCGGCGGTCACGGCGGCGGCGAGCGCGGCGCCGCTCCAGGCGACGGCGGCGAAGAAGCGGTCGCTGTAGTGGAGGTGGAACAGTCCGGGCGCGTGGCGGAAGGGGACCCGGGCGGTGAAGCGGGGCACCGGCAGCATGCCGTCGCTGCCGATGAGGGCGCGGAACTGTGCGGCGGCGGCGAGGAATCCGATCAGGTAGAGGCCGGAGAGCAGACGTTGGACGAGCAGTCGGCTCAGCCAGTAGTCGGGGGCGGCGAACCAGTCCATGCGGCCCATGCCTACCATCGGCGGCCGCCGGGCGGGACGCGGCCGGGGCGCGGGCGGGGGCCGTTCACCCGCTCGGGCCCGGTGCGGGCCTCGCGGGGCCCTCCCCGGGCTCTCGTCCGGTCCTCGCGGGGCCACATAGCGGGCTCACGATGGGCTCACGGCAGGCTCGCGGTGGGCTAGCGGTGGGCTAGCGGTGGGCTGCGGTGGAGCCACGGCGGAGTCGCGGCCGTCCGGACCGGAGGGAGCTCCCGGGCCCGGTACGAAAACCGGACCGGGCGAGAACTCCCGCCCCCGGACGGCACCGTGGCGGGGAGCCTCTCCTCGGGGGTGAGAGGCGCCCCGCCACGGTGGTGGGTGGTGCGCGGTGGTGCGGATCGGCGAGCGGTGGTGCGGAGGGGGACGGCGACGCCGCACGCGGACGGCAGGTCGGCGGTTCAGTTCGGCAGGACGAGTCCGGACTCCCCGGCGATGCCCGGGCGGCCGGCGGGGGTGGCGCCGTTCTGTTGGAGCCGGTCGACCAGCAGGGCGGCCAGCGTGCCGAGTTCCTCCTCGGTGCGGGACTGCGCGGTGACGTCCATGCCGACGGTGAGGACGCCGTTGACCTGGCCGGTGCGAGCGACCCGCAGCGGGGTGCAGGTGAAGCTGAAGACCTGCCGGCCGCGCTGGGCGTCGGGGCGGCCCGACTGGATCCGGACGTCGTTGAGGACGGTGCTGCGCCCGGTGTGGTAGGCCTCCGCGACGGCCTGCTGGAGGCCGGCGGCGCCGAGCTGCGGGTAGGCCTGGCCGATCGCGCCGTACGCCACCGGGGCGCCGAAGGTGTCGGCGTGCTGGGCGTTGGCGTAGCGGATCTCCTGGCCGGGGCCGTCGGTCAGCATGATGGGGAACGGGGAGCCGTCGAAGGCGGCGAACATCTCCTGCTGCTGGGCGAGCAGGTTGTCGCGCAGCCGGATCTCGGAGAGCAGCGCCTCGGCGAGGTGCTGGATGTCGCGCAGCCGCTCGCGCCCCCACTGCCGGGGTTCCCGGTCGAGGACGCAGACGGTGCCGATGACGGTGTTGGTGTCGTCGACGAGCGGGGCGCCGAGGTAGGCGCGCACGCCCAGTTCGTCGACGACCGGGTTTCCGGAGAACCGGGGGTAGGCGAGGATGTCGTCGAGCGCGAGGGGGGATCGCTGGGCGACGACGTGCGGGCAGAAGCCGTGACTCAGCGGCATCTGACGGGTGGGAAGGTCGAAGGCGATGCCCCGATCGGCCCAGGAGGCGCCTTCGTCGGCCGCGATGTCGTTCGAGTTTGGCGGAATGTAGAGCCCCCGGAACATCTGGCGCTCGTCGTTGATGAAGTTGACCATCGCGATGGGGGCGCGGGTGATGCTGGCGGCCAGGTGGGCGAAGCGGTCGAAGGCCTCGTCCGCGGACGGTTCGTTGAGACCGAGGCTGCGCAGCCTGCGGGTCCGCTCGGACTCCCCGGCGGCACCCGGGAACTGGCCTTGAGTGCTCATCACATCAGTCATGGCGCACATGTAATCAGACATCCGGGCGGTTCGGTGCTCCCGGTCCGGTTCACCGCCCTTGCTGATGAACAGTCAAAGCCGCATGTGAGCGGCCGCTCAGCAGGTTGTCGCGGCGGACGGAGATCACTTCCCACTCGGAGCCGCAGCAAACGCCCCCGCGTAAGGACGGGCCGATTTTCGCCAATTCAAGATCGACTCTGGGTCAGCACAGGAGGCCCATATGACAATGAGCCCTGCCGAAGACACGGGCAGCATTCCCAACCCTGGGAAGGCGGCCCCGAGTTCCGCATGCACCGATTGCGACGGGGCAGTCGGCCGCCACCACCTCGAAACCCCCACTCACCCCGGGGAGCGGCCGGAGCGACTTCGACAGCACGGACGGAGGCACGGCACATCCACTGACACGAGAGGACCCCAGCATGGCGATGGACTACTTCACCGACGAGCGCCACGAGAGTCTCCGAGCGGAGGTCCGGGAGTTCGCGGAGAAGGAGGTACGCCCGCACGTGGCCCGAATGGAGGCCGAACGGACCGTCGAGTTCGAACTGTCGCGGGAGATCGCCCGGCGGGGCTGGATCGGGGTGACCATTCCGCGCGAATTCGGCGGACTGGGACTGGGGCACCTCGCCAAGACCATCATCGTGGAGGAACTCGCCCGGGTCAGCGGCGCCATGGGCGCGGTGGCGCAGGCCTCACAGCTCGGCGTCGCCAAGGTCATCCACTTCGGCTCGGACGTCCAACGACGCAAGTGGCTGCCGAGGTTCGCCTCCGGCGAGTCGCTGCCGACCATCGCCGTCACCGAGCCGGAGTGCGGCGGCCACGTGCTCGGCATGTCCGGCACCGCCCGCCGCGAGGGCGACCAGTACGTGCTCAACGGCCGCAAGTGGTTCGTCGGCAACTCCCACATCGGCGACGTGCACGGCGTGATCTTCCGCACCGGCGAGGGCAGCAGGGGCCTGTCCGCGTTCCTGGTCGAGAGTGAGCGACCCGGCTTCCGCGTCGGCGAACTCGGCTCGCAGAGCGGCCTGCACGGCTTCAGCTTCGGCGAGATCGTCTTCGAGGACTGCCGCATCCCCGTCGGCAACCGGCTCGGCCGGGAGGGCCAGGGCCTGGACGTCGCCTACTCCTCCTCCACCCTGTACGGCCGGCTCAACCTCGCCGCCGTCGCGCTCGGGATCCACACCGCGATCGTCGAGGACACCGTGCGCTTCGCCGAGGGGCGGGTGCTCTACGGCAAGCCGATCAACCAACTGCCCAACATCGCGCTGAAGCTGGGCGAGATGCAGTCCCGGCTGATGACGGCCAAACTGGCCGCCTACCACGCCTCGCACCTGCTCGACCACGGCAAGGCCTGCGACGCCGAGCTGATGAACGCCAAACTCATCAACACCGAGTACGCGCTGGACTCCGCGCGCAACGCCATGGAGATCCACGCCGCCCGGGGCCTTCAGGCCGAGTTCAGCATCGAGCGCTACCTGCGCGACGCCACCCACGTCTACCCGCCGGCCGGGACCTCGGACGTCCAGCGGCTGCGGCTCGGCCAGGTCGCCTCCGGCACCTACGGCAAGCAGTGGTCGGCGGAGCTGTCCGACCTGGCGAGCTGGGCGTGGACCGAACTGTCCGAGCGGGAGGCCGCGGTGGAGTTGCAGGCCGTCGGGGACGGACAGGTGGTGCCGATACCGCTGGCGGGCTGAGCCGGCAGGGCGAGCTGCGGCACAGCGGCGACTTGACCTGTTCCTGGCGATCCTCCGGGAGGCTCCCGGCCTCCCGGAGAGCCGTCCGCGCGCCGCTCCAGACCGACGTGAGCTGCGGTCTTCCACCGGTGGACGCCCCGTCCGGGAGTCTTCGCCATCACCACCACCCGTCCACACATCGTCAGTTGATGTTGCGATGAGGGCACCTGGGGCTGATAGCGTTCCTGCCGTCGGCGGCCGTGCTGCACCCCCGCCCGGACGATGACACCGCGTCACCCCGTCCGGCCACCCCGGCCGTGGCGCCCTGAAGCCCCGGCCGGACCGCGCACGGGCCGACCCGCCGTTCGGCCCAGCGACTCGGCCCTGCAACAAGGAATCAGATGCCAGGCATATCGGCCCACCGCACGGGCCACCGCGCCGGCCGGTCCGGCTCGCTCCGCAGGTCGCTCCTCGCCCTCGTCCTGGTCCCCAGCCTCGGCCTCGCGGCCGCCTGGGGCTACGCCGCCTACCTGCTGCGCGACACCGGACACCGCACCCCCCTGATCGCCGGTAGCGCCGTCGTCGCCCTGGTCCTGCTGGTCAGCCTGGTCCGCGGCATCCGGACCGCACGGGCCCTGTCCGCCCGCCTCGACGCACTGCGCACCGACACCCTCGCGCTCGCCCAGGACGAGATCCCCGAGGTCGTCGGACGGCTGCGCGCCGGGGAGCCGGTGCCCACACCGCCCACCTGGTCGCCGTCCCGCCGGGCCGGCGACGAGCTCCAGCAGACCTGCGACGGCCTCGCCGCCGTCCGCCAGGCCGCCGTCGCCGCCATCATCCACCAGGCCCAGGGCCGCGAGGGGACGAAGAAGGTCTTCCTCAACATCGCCCGCCGCACCCAGATCCTGATCCACCGACAGATCAGCATGCTCGACGCCCTGGAGCGCGAGCACGAGGAACCCGAGCTGCTGCGCGAACTGTTCGCGGTCGACCACCTCGCCACCCGGATGCGGCGCAACGCCGAGAACCTCGTCATCCTCGGCGGCGCCCTGCCCGCCCGCCGTTGGCGCAACGTCGTGCCCATGGTCAACGTGCTGCGCAGCGCCGTCTCCGAGACCGAGAACTACGCCCGCGTCGTCGTCCAGGGCGTGCCGCGCGCCGCGCTCAGCGGACAGGCCGTCGCCGACGTCATCCACCTGATCGCCGAACTCATCGAGAACGGCACCACCTTCTCCCCGCCGTACACCCAGGTGCAGATCTCCGCACAGGAAGTCCCCAAGGGCCTGGCGGTCGAGGTCGAGGACCGCGGCCTCGGCATGGGCGAGGAGGAGTACGAGCGGCTCAACGACTACCTGGCCAACCCGCCCGAACTGGACGTCTCCGCCCTCGGCGACGACCTGCGCCTCGGCCTGTTCGTCGTCGCGCGGCTGGCCGCCCGGCACGCCATCCAGGTCACCCTGCGCCCCTCACCCTACGGCGGCACCCGGGCCGTGGTGCTGGTGCCGTGCGTGCTGCTGGAGCAGGCCGAACAGACGGGCGCCGTGGCCGGGCTGCCGTCCGGCGCGCGGGTCACCCGGCCGCTGGCCCCCGAGGCGCTGCAGGCGGAGGGCGGTGACCCCGGCGACCTGGGCGGGGAACTGACCAGCGCGCTCGCCGGAGTGCTCGGCGGGCTGACCGGCGCCGGGCCGGGTGCGCCCGGCGGGGCCGGGGGGTCCGGGGCCGGTGGTGCCGCGGGTGGTGGTGCTGCGGGTGGTGGTGCCGCGGGTACGGGTGGTGCTCCTGGTGTGGCCGGTGGTCTGGCGGTGCCTGGGGTGCCCCCGGGGCCCGGTGCGGGCGACAGCGGTGTGATCATCGGCGAACTGCTCGCCCAGTACCCCCTGGACGGCGGCCCGGCCGAGCGCGCCGTCCCCGGACCGGTCAACGGCGGTCTGCCGGTCGGCGCCGAGATCCCCGGTCTGCCCGGTGCCGTGGTCGTCCCCCGGCCCGTCCTCCCGCGCCCGTACGAGGCCCCGTCCGACGTCCCGTCCGACGTCCCGACCGGTGAGCCGTCGGCCGACGGCCGTGCTGCGGACGCTCCGGCCGGGAACACCGCTGGGACCACGGCCGGGCTCACGGCCGGACCCCTCGACGGTGCCACCGCCGAGCCTGCCGCGCCCGCCCACGAACGCGACCGGGAGGAGCACGTGGAGCACGGCCCGGACGGCGAACTGCGTACCCCACCGGTCCTGCCGCGGCGGGTCCGCAACGCCAGCCTCGCCGAGCAGCTCCGCGAGGCCCACGCTCCCGACGCCATGCTGCCCCCCGTCGGCGGCTCCCCGGCCCAGGCCAGGCCCTGGCACGGAGCCGCCGGAGTCACCGGAGCCTCCGGAATCGCCTGGGCCGACGGGGCCGACGACCCGTCGCCACAGCGCTCCCGCGCCACCATGGCCGCCATCCAACGCGGCACCCGGACCGCCCGCGCGGCCGACCCCGACGCACCGGCCACCCCCACCGCCCCCCAGCGGCCCGCCGCGCCGCACGCCCCGGCCGCACCTTCCGCCGCCCAGGAAGCCTCCGCCGCTCAGGAAGCCAAGGAACAGCAGTGATGACGCAGCACACCGACACCCCGCGCGACCTCAACTGGCTGCTGGACCAGCTGGTGGCACGGGTACCCGAGACCCGGCACGCCATCGTCCTCTCCGAGGACGGCCTGCTGGTCGGCACGTCCCAGGGCCTCGACCGGGCCGACGCCGAACACCTCTCCGCCGTCGCCTCCGGCCTGCAGAGCCTCGCCCGCGGCGCCGGCCACCGCTTCAACGGCGGCCTGGTCCGGCAGACCGTGGTCGAGATGGACCAGTTGTTCCTGTTCGTCACCACCGCCGGGCAGGGCGCCCGGCTCGCCGTCCTCACCAGCGAGCAGGTGGACGCCGGGCTGATGGCCTACGAGATCAACATGCTGGTCAAGCAGGTCGGCCAGTACCTCACCGCGGCGCCGCGCAGCGACGCCGGCCAGGCCGGCGCGGGTGGCGGTGCGTGACCTCCGACGCCGGCGAGGCCTGGTTCTACGACAAGGACGCAGGCCATCTGGTCCGCCCCTACGCGATCACCAACGGGCGCACCGGCCCGGTCCGTGACGGGTTCGCGCTGATCACCCTCGTGGTCAGCGCCGACCCGCGCACCGACACCAGCCGGCTCACGCCCGAACCGGCCGCGATCCTCGACCTGTGCCGCGAACGCCCGCTGGCCGTGGCCGAGATCGCGGCCACCCTCGACCTGCCGGTCAGCGTCGTCAAGGTGTTGCTCGACGACCTCGCCGAGGCCCGGCTGATCCTCACCCGCGCCCCGGTCCAACTCGCCGAGGCGCCGGACATCTCGCTGATCCAGGCCGTGATCGAGGGCGTCCGCCGGCTCTGACCCGGCGGACCCGACCGCCCCGCACCTCTCAGTCCCACTCCAGGAGACCCGAATTGACGACCCAGAGCCTGGTGCCGGGCGCGGTCAAGATCCTCGTCGCCGGCGGCTTCGGCGTCGGCAAGACCACCATGGTCGGCTCGGTCAGCGAGATCGAACCGCTGCAGACCGAGGAGCGGATGACCCGCGCCAGCATCGGGGTCGACAGCCTCGACGGCGTCCAGGACAAGTCCACCACCACCGTGGCGATGGACTTCGGGCGGATCACCGTCCGCGAGGACCTGGTGCTCTACCTGTTCGGCACGCCCGGCCAGTTCCGGTTCTGGTTCATGTGGGACGACCTCGCGCTCGGCGCCCTCGGGGCGATCATCCTCGCCGACACCCGGCGGCTTGAATCCAGCTTCGCCGCCGTGGACTTCTTCGAGCAGCGCGGCATCCCGTTCGCGATCGGCGTCAACTGCTTCCACGGCCGCCGCGACGCCAGCCCCGAGGACGTCCGGCGCGCCCTCGACCTCGACCCCGAGGTCCCGATCGTGCTGTGCGACGTGCGGGAACGGGCGTCCAGCAAGGAGTTGCTGCTCGCCCTGCTCGACCAGGTGCACCGCAACGCCCTGTCCGCCGGGCGACGTTGAGAGACCGGTCGCGCGGCCGGGCGGCGGGGCAGCCGGGCGGGCTCACCGGGGGGCCGGTGCCGACGTTGAGTCGAGGGCCAGGCGAGGTCGAGGGTCAGGCGCCGGAGTTCAGGCGTTGGGGTTCAGGCGTTGGGGTTCAGGCGTTGGGGTTCAGGCGTTGGCCGGGGTGCGGCCGGTGAGCCCGGCCGGGTCGTCGAGTCCGGAGAGGGCGTGGACCAGTGGCGCCAGCTCCGGCACCTCGGCGGCCTGTGCCAGGGTCGCCTCCAGGGTGGCGTCGTGCACCGGGCGGGCGGCCGTCAGCAGGGTGCGGCCCTCCGGCGTCAGCTCGGTGTAGATCCCGCGCCGGTCGTCGGCGCAGAGGTAGCGGCTGAGCAGCCCGCGGTCCTCCAGCCGGGTCACCAGGCGGGTCGTCGCGCTGCTGCTCAGTGCCGCGGCGCGGGCCAGCTGCTGCATCCGCATGTGCCACCCGTCCTGCCTCGACAGGGCGTCCAGCACCGTGTACTCGACCACCGAGAGCCGGTGCTCCGCCTGCAGCGCCTTCTCCAGCGCCGCGTCGATCAGCCCGTGCAGCGCGGCGAGAGTCCGCCAGCCACGGGCCCGGACCTCGGCCGCGTCGTCGCGGATACCCATCGCTCGCCTTCCCTTCCATTTCCCTGCGCGTCTCGTTGCGCCTTCCTTAGGACAAGTATGCCAGCCGACGCGGATTAGCTGTCTATGCAAATACTTTTCCTCATACCTCCCCGGATGACTCCCCCGCCCAGGCGGCGGCACAGAGCGCGGTGGCCAGTTCCTCCGTGTAGCAGGCGGCCGCCAGCCAGGACCCGGCGAAGGCGTCGTGGTCGTCCGGGACGACCCGGCCGAACACGTCGCGGCGCCGGTCGGCCGCGGCGGCCCGCAGGACGTCCAGGAGCTCGGCGGCCGTCACCAGCCCGGCGGCGCGCAGCAGGCTCCCGTCGGCGGCCGCCGTGGCCGCGCTCGGGGACAGGGCGTGGCGCCCGGTGGTGACCGTCTGCTCGACCCGGCGGCCGAGCACGTGGACGGGTGGGCCGTACGGCACCTCGCCCGGGAGGCCTGGCGGGAGGCCGGCTGGGAGGCAGGACGGGGCATCGGTGGGGGCGGGGGCCTCGGGGTCGGCGGTGCGGACGTCGGCGGTGCGGACGTCGGCGGTCTGGAGGCGTTCGAGGCCGAGATTGACCCGTTCGGCCCGGTCTGCGGGGACGGCGAGCGTGGGGAGACCGGGAGTCTCGGGGGCCGCCGGGGGCTCCGGGGGCGTGCCGATCGCGAGCAGGCGAAGCTCCGGACGGTCCGAACGCTCCAGGCGGCCGATCACCCGCAGCCGCAGGCCGGGCACGGTGGCGAGCAGCGCGAGATTCGCCCGGAAAGCCAGCCCCGGGTGCTCGTGCCCCGCGCGCAGGCCGACCACCAGAGCGCCGTCGGCGCCACCGGCGCCACCCTCGCAGCGCGCCAGCAGCCGCGGCGCCCCGCCCGGGCCTGCCGGAGCCGGGCCCAGCAGGGTGACGTCCAGGAACAGCAGGTCGCTCCCGGCCGGGCGGCCCTCGTACGGCAGCGACTCCGCCGCGAGCGCCCGCGCCACCTGGGCGGCCGCCGGTTCGGCCCAGAGCCCGGCCGCCGGCTCAGCCGTCCACGCCGCGCCTGCCGCTCGGACCGCCCGGACGGAAGCACCCGCGCCCAGCCGTCCGGTGGCAGACCGGGTGGCGCCCTGGACGGCCAGCCCGGCGCGGCTGAACTCCCGGTGGCTGAGCGGAGCCTCGCCCAGCCGGACCGTCCGGTTGCCCGCCCCGACCGCCTGCGGGGCGGCGGCGGCCGCGTCACCGTGCGGCACCACCTCGGCCACCGTGCTGAGCCGACCCCCGGCGTCCACCGCCCAACTCACCACCCCCGCATGCGTGGCCGTCAGCACCGGCTCGGCGAACAGCCCGTACAGCCGCAACCCGCCCTCCTCGCCGTACGCCTGGCGGGCGGTGCCGCGCAGCTCGGCGCCCGGGCCGGAGCCGGTGCTCAGGGCGGTGGTGAGGTCCAGCAGCTCGCGCAGACCGGCCACCAGGTCCGCCAGCCGGTGGTCCGGCGCCCCGGACCGGGCCGCGCGCACCCGCGTCACCACGGCGACCGCCGCCGCGGCCGGGCGGTACAACCCCGCCAGCCGCGCCCGGTGGGCCGCCCGCAGCAGCTCGGCCTGCGCGACCGCCCCCGCCCCGCTCACCCCGGCCGCCAGGACGGCACACCCGGCCCGGTGGAGGTGGCGGGCCGCCGCCAGTTCGACCGGGGTGGTCCCGGCCTCGGGCTGCGGCCCCTGCGACTCCCCCGTGGCCCTTGGGGCCGCCCCGGTCGGTGCGGCCGGTTCGGTCGTCGTGGCCGGTTCGGTCTCCTCGGTCTCCTCGGTCAGCTCAGTCAGCTCGGCCAACGGGCAGAGCGTGACCGCAGCGGCCCGGTGCACGCAGGCCGGGGCCAGCAGGCAGCCGCAGCGGACGTCGGCCGCATCCGCGACCACCGCGCCCGGGGCGTGCAGCACGAGCGCCGTCTCCCCGTCCACCTCCACCCGCCACTCGTCACCGCAACGGGTCACCGGTCGCTCCACCAGCTTCGCCGCCGCGCCGTCCAGCCGCTTCTGCAACCGGGCACTCAACCCGGCCACCACCTCCGCGACCACCTCCGGCCGGACCGCCGGCCAGCCGCTCGTCCGCTCCGCCACGCTCATCGCACCTTCTCCCCCACCCAGCGGGCCAGTTCCAGCGGACTCAACGCCGCCACGGGCATGCCGGCCGCGACCAGTTGGCCCGCGACCGCCTTCGAATAGCGGGCCGTCCCCGTGTCGTCCAGCGCCGCGCAGCCGAGCAGCTGCACACCGGAATCCACCAGCGCCCGCGTCTGGGCCAGCAGCCCGCCCACCGGGCCGCCCTCCTCGAAATCACTGACCACCACGACCAGCGTCCGGGACGGCACCGTCACCAGCTTCCGCGCGTACCGCAGCCCGCTCGCGATGCTGGTGCCGCCACCGATCTGCACCTCCAGCAGCAGGCTCAGCGGATCCTCCACCCGCTCGGTCAGATCGACGATCTCGGTGGAGAACGCCACGAAGTGGGTGCTCAGCGAAGGCACCCCGGCCAGGATCGACGCCGTCAGCGCCGCCCAGACCGTCGACGCCTCCATCGACCCGGAGACGTCCACGACCAGCACCAGCCGCCAGTCGGCCGCCTGTCGGGCCCTGGTCCGGAACACCGGGCGCTCGGGCACGATGAGCGTGCCGCCGTCCGCCGACGGGCGGGCCGTGGCGAGATTGGCGCGGATCGTCCGGTCCAGGTCCAGCCCGCCGCCCGGCCGCCGCGTCGGGCGCGGCACGCTGATCCCGGTCAGCGCCGGACGCAGTCTGGTCGCCAACGCGCGCGTCAACTCGTCCACCAGACGCCGCACCAGCGGACGCAGCCGGGCCACCCTCGCCTCCGGCAGGCCGCCCGCATGCTCCAACACCGTGCGCAGCAAGTCGACCGACGGACGGACGGCACCCGGGTCGATCGCCTCCAGGACGTCCGCCCGGCCCTGCGCCACGGCTGCCGCCAGCACCTCCTCCCGGACGCCCGGCCCGAACAGCGCCGACAGTTCCTCGGCCCACTCCCGCACCCCCGGGAAGGGCGCCTCGCGGCCGCCCCGGCCGGACCGCCCGTCCAGCCCCGGGCCTGAGCCCTCGCCGCGCCCACCGCCGTACAACTCGTCCAGGGCGGTGGCGAGTCGGGCGCAGCGCCCGCTCAGTCCACCACTGCCGGGGCGGCCGAGCAGCAGCCGCCAGCGATCGGCCGGGGCGAGGGCGTGCCGAGTGGCGGCGGGTGGGGACGGGAGGGGCTCGGCCCGGCGCGGCGGCTCGGGGACCGGACCCTCCTCAGGCGCCGGCAGCAGGCCGCGCCGGGACAGCGCCGCACGGGCGGCCAGATCCGCACGGACCCAGCCGGCCACCACGGCCCGAGGGACCTCCTCGGGCAGGCCCGGGAGCCGGGTGCCCAGGCGTTCCTCGACCAGGACCAGCAACCGGTCCCGGGCGGCCGGGCTGAGCGTGTCGAAGCCCCCGCGCAATGCCGGCAACCGGTCCAGGAAAGCGGCGTCGGGCAACGAGGTGACCCGCTCCAACACGGGCTCCAACGCCTCCGGCGCGGTGGCGAACAGCCCCTCCGCCGCCGTCAGCAGGCCGACCAGCCCCCGCCCGAGCGCGTGCCGGGCCTCCGGACCGGTCGCCCCGTCCACCCACGAGGCCGCCCGCCCGCCCAGCACCTCCGCCCGTTCCCGCCCCAGCAGCACCCGCACCGCTCCGGCCGCACCTCGCACCAACGGACTCCCCCGGTCCGCGAGTTCGGCCAGCACGTGCCCCAGCCGCAACCCGCCGTCCGGATCCGCCCGCCGCGCCAACTCCATCAGCGCCCGGGCATCCGCCGGATCATCCGACCCGCCCAACCCCTCCAACTGCCGCACGGCCGCCACGGTCAACACCTCTCCCACCGCCCCCAACCGCCCCGGCACGCCATCCGAGGACCCGCCCACGCCCGACGCTGACGCCGGGGCGTCCGGCAACGTGGCGAGGTGGGGCTGCTCCTGCACGCTGGACCCGGCAGAACCACCGGGGGCGGCACCCGGGCCAAGCGGCGACACGGGGGTGCCGGGTGGGGGGTAGCCGGGGAAGTGGCCGGCGGTGAGGCGGTCGAGGAGGGCCAGGGCGTCGAGGAGTTCGGGGAGGGTGCCGGAGGACGGGAGGACGGTGGCGAGTTGGGTGAGGCGGGTGTCGGCGAGGGCCGGGAGACCGCAGGCGGCCGCGTCGGTGAGGCCTCGGAGGACCTCGCGGGCGGTGGGGCCGTCGGCCTGCTGTTCGCGGCGGAGCCGTTCGCGCAGGGTGCCTTCGGCGGCCTGGGCGGGGGTGACGCCCCGGGCGCCGGCGACGGTGAGCATGGCGGCGGTGGCCGGGGTCCAGTGGAGGCGCCAGCGGGTGCCGAGGGTTTCGGTGCCACCGGCGCCGGTGGTGGTGACGGGGTCGGCGTAGGGGACGCCGCAGGCGGTGAGGCGGTGGAGGAGGATCTCGCGGCGGCGGTCGAGGGGGGTGCGCAGCGGGTCGAGGCGGAGTTCGCGGGGGTCGGGGCCGGGGCCGGGGAGGCCGAGGTCGGCGAGGAGGGTTTCGACGGCGGGGGCGAGCCCGCTGCGCGGGGCGGCGGGGGTGGCGCGGCCGGTTCGGGTGCCGACCAGGACGCGTTCGAGGGCGCGGGCGACGGCCCGGCCGCGTCCGAGGGGTTCGCCCTGGGCCAGGACGGTCTGGACGGCTTCGACGAGTTCGCCGCGGCCGGGGGCGGCGTGGCCGCGCAGGCGGGCGAGGTCACCGGCGAGGCGGACGATCTCGCGGGCGTCGGCCGGGCCGGAGGGGTGGTCCTGGCTGCGCAGGGCTTCGCAGATCCGGACGGCGGTGGTGGTGAGTGCCCGGGCCAGGCCGTCGGGGTCGCCGTCGGCGTCGAGGACGGTGTGCTGCCACTCGGGGTCGCGGATGCCCGCCGGGTAGCCGGAGCGGGCGTCGAGCAGCGGGTAGGTGTAGGGGATCAGGGAGAGGGCGTGCCCGGGGTGGTCCGGGTGCGGCGGTTCCCCGGTGGCGGCGGGCCCGTCGAGCAGGGCGGGTGCGTGGAAGGCGCCGACGACGGCGGCGACCCGTCGCCCGCCGGCCGCCGCGGCCTGGATCCGGGCGCGCATCCAGGCTTCGCGCCGCAGGTCGTGCGGGTCGACGCCGGGGCCGGTCTCGGCGTCGCGGCGCAGCGCCCAGCCGACCAGCAGGGCGGCGCGCCGGACGGCGTCGGGGGTGGAGCCGGGGGCGGCGGTCTCGACGAGGCGGTCCCACAGGTCGTCGTCAAAGGCGCGCCCGGTGAGGCGGTGGCGCAGCGCGTCGGCCACGCCGGGGGTGCCGGCGGCGTCGGCGGCGGCGCTCCGCCGGTCCTCGTGGGGCGCGGTGCGGTGGGCGAGCGGGAGGTCGCAGGCGAGTGTCTCGACGCCGTTGCGCCGGGCCCAGCGCAGGGCGACCAGTTCCGGGGAGAAGTCGGCGAACGGGTAGAAGGCGAGCGGGCCGGGGCCGGAGTCGGCGGCGGGGCCGGGGCCCCGGTCGCCCGCGCGGCCGACCGGGGCGGCCGGGGCGGCCGGGGCAGCCGCGAGGGCGATGGGGGCCTGGGTGGCCTCGTCCGCCAGCCAGCCGAGCCAGGGCTGGAACTCGGCGGGGAGTTCGACCAGCACCACCTCGGGTTCGGCGGCGTCGAGCAGCGCGGGGAGGACCGCGCTGAGCGACGGCGCGTGGTGCCGCACGCCGATCAGGTAGGGCCCGGGCCGGTCGGCGCCGGAGGCGGCCAGCCGGTCGGCCGCGGCCTGGACGGCCGGGCGCGGGTCGTCCAGGCCGTCCGGGTGGTCGGGGCCGTTCAGGTGGTCGGGGCCGACCGGGGCGGGCGTCACCGTGCTGTTCATCGCCTCACGCCTCCAGGGCCGAGCGGAGGTCCCACAGGGTGCGCCAGGTGGCGGCGCCCTGTTCGGCGCGCCGGCGGACCGGGCCGTCCCAGTAGCCGAGCAGCCGGGCGGCGTCGG
This sequence comes from Kitasatospora sp. NPDC086801, assembly GCF_044745805.1. NCBI lineage: Bacteria > Bacillati > Actinomycetota > Actinomycetes > Kitasatosporales > Streptomycetaceae > Kitasatospora > Kitasatospora sp. NPDC086801. Next base: position 163,032 of record NZ_JBIVAX010000008.1, on the reverse strand, counting down.
CCGGGTCGTCCTTGCGGACGACCCCGATGAGTTGGCCGGGGAGGCGGCCGAGCAGGTCGCCGCCGTCGGGCAGGTAGGCGGCGGTGACGCCGAGCGCGGTGGCGACCGAGACGGCTTCGGCGGTGCTCATCACGGTGGACGGGCGCTCGACGTCCCAGCCTTCGGTGGAGCGGCCGGTGCGCAGGTCGCGGAAGGCGGTGACGAGGGCCTCCAGGACGGCGTCGTCCACCGCGTAGGGGGCTCCGGCGCGGGCGACGGCGACGGTCGACTGGCTGCGGACGAGTTCGACCTCGGCGGCGAGGCTGGCGATCGGGCCGACCGTCTCGAAGTTGAACCGCCGCTTGAGCGCCGCGGACATCTCGCTGACGCCCTTGTCCCGCAGGTTGGCGGTGGCGATCAGGGTGAAGCCGGCGGCGGCGTGCAGCTGCCCGTCGGGGGTGCCGGCCAGCTCGGGGACGGCGACCCGCCGTTCGGAGAGCAGGGAGACCAGCGCGTCCTGCACCTCGGGCAGGCAGCGCGTCACCTCCTCGACGCGGGCCACCGAGCCGGTGGTCATCGCGGTGAGCACCGGGGAGGGCACCAGGGCGTCCCGGCTGGGCCCCTTGGCGAGCAGGAGGGCGTAGTTCCAGCCGTACTTGAGCTGGTCCTCGGTGGTGCCGGCGGTGCCCTGGACGGTCAGCGCGCTGGTGCCGCAGACGGCGGCGGCGAGCAGTTCGGAGAGCATGGACTTGGCGGTGCCGGGCTCGCCGACGAGCAGCAGTCCGCGCTCCCCGGCGAGGGTGACGACGCAGCGTTCGACGAGGGCGCGCTCGCCGACGAACTTCTGCTCGATGGCGAGGCCGCGGCGGCCGGCCTTGAGCTTCTCGCCGTCGCTGCCCATGACGAAGGTGACGACGGCGCGCGGGGTGAGCCGCCAGCCGGGCGGGCGCGGGCCGGTGTCGTACGCGGCCAGGAACTCCAGCTCGGCGGCGTGCTTCTCCTCGGGCGGGATGATCTGCCGGCTCGCGGGGGCGGTGTCAGCACTCGCCGGTGCGCTGTTCGCCGGTGTGCTGTTCGTCGGTGTGGCGCTCATCGGCGTGGTGCTCATCGGCGGGCCTTCCTGCGCTTGCTGGTCTGGAGCTCTTCGTAGCCGGGGGCGTCGCCGTCGAGGATCCGCTGCCAGGCCCGGGCGAACAGCTCCGGGACGGGCAGGTGGGGCAGCGAGGCGCGGTGGGTGGGCAGTTCGTAGAGGGCGGCCTTCCAGGTCTCGGCGGGCAGGGCGGGTGCCTTGGCCTCCTGCCAGCCGCCGGGCAGGAAGAGGGTGCGGCCGGCCCGGGCCCGCTTGGCCTCCAGCACCAGGTCGGTGGCGGCGAGTTCGGCGCGGGCGCGCTTGAGCCTGGCGGGCTTCCAGCCCGTCCAGCGGGCGACGTTGCGGTCGGTGGGGTCGGGCAGGGCCAGCAGTTGGAGGTAGAGCGCGGCGGCGTCCTCGCCGAGGCCGTGGGCCTGGGCCGCCTCGGTGACCAGGGCGGGGACGGTGAGCTGCGGGTGCTGTAGCCAGGCCTGGCCGTCGTCGGCCGCCGCGGCGTCCGTGAAGGCAGCGCCCGCGGCGGAGGTGGCCAGTCGCTCCACGTCCCCGCGCAGGACGGCCTCGACGGCGGGCCGCTCGGTGTCCAGCCAGTAGTTGTCGCCCAGCCCTCCGATCAGTTCGAGCACCGGGTCGTCGGGACCGGTGAGCCCGGCCGGGCGCAGCCAGATCCGCTCGTACTCACCGTGGTAGGGCGTCAGGATGAGGGCGGGGCCACAGTCGACCAGTCCGATCGGGTCGGTCCCGTCCGCGGCGGGCAGGCCGAAGTGGGTGCGCAGGACGGCCGACATCGAAGCGCCCTTGCTGGTGTGGACGAGGTGAAAGTCGAGCAGCAGGTCGGGGTCGGCGAGACGGCTGCGCAGCGCTGCGGCGGTGGTGGGCAGCAGCGGGCGCAACGGGCTGTCGGCGGGCAGGTGGTAGGCGAGCCAGCGCAGGGCGTCGACGGTGCGCCCGAGGTCGCCGGATTCGGGTGCGGCGCTCGGGTCCTCGGCCAGCAACTGGGGCGTGGCCCGGCCGTCGTCGCTGAGCCGGAAGGTGGTGGTGCCGGTCAGCCAGGGGGTCTGTACGGGGTTGAGCACCGCCTCGATGTGTTCGATCCGCGCGCCCTTGACGGTGGCCAGGGCGGCCTCGGGGAGGGTGACGAGCCGTCCGAAGTGCCGGATCCAGGCGGCGGCCCCGGCATCGAGGTCGGGGCCCTCGGTCCAGAGGGTCCTCGGGTCGGCGGGCAGCAGGGCGCCCCAGACGTCGGCGAGGGCGGCCCGGTCGCGGTCGCGCAGCCACTCCCGGGCGGCCTTGGCCTCGGTGGACTTGAGGCCGTACTCGGCGAGCCGGTCGGCGGGCAGGACGGCGCTGTGCCACTGGAAGAGCCCGGGCGGCGGGCTGAGCAGCAGGGCGGCACGGGCGGCGCCGATCCCGGTGAGTTCGCCGAAGGCGGCGGCGCGGGCGGGCTCCCCGGGAACGCCGCCGTGCAGCGCGGCCGCCTGCCGGAACTCGGCGGCCCAGGCGGCGCTGATCCGCTCCTCGGTGCCGCGCTCCTTGACGGTGGTGAAGTGGGCGACGGGGCCGAACGCGCCGCTCGGGTCGTGGTCGACGGCGTACCACTGCTCCGTGCCGTCGTGGTGCTGGCGGTGGCCGAGGATGACGACGGTGCGGTCGCCGTGGCGCAGCACCTGTCCCTCGCGGTTGACGGCGGGCCGGTGGCGGTCGGCGCGGGCGGCGAGCTCGACGGGTTCGCCGAGGACGATCTCGCGCAGGGTGGCGCCGCGGTCGGCGAGCACTCCCTCGGTCAGTTCGCCGAGGAGCAGCGCGAGGCTGGAGCGGTGGGCCGGTTCGGTGAGCGGGGCGGCCACGGCGTAGGCGAGGGTGTCGAGGCGGCCGAGCAGGTGGAGCCAGCCGTGGTGGGTGTCGCCGTACTGCAGGGTGACGGTGGCCGGGGTGCTCCAGCCGTCGCCGGTGGCGGCCGGCGGGGCGGCCAGGACGGCGGTGACGGTGCGCAGGTTGTTGAGCACCCGCCACCGGTCTCCGGCGCCCCAGCTGGGGCCGAAGCAGGCGACGTCGGGCAGGAGCGTGGTGACGGCTTCGCGCAGTTCGTGGTCGCGGCCGTGCTCGGGCCGGTACTCGGCGGCCTCGGCCTTGGTCGGCTTGTCGGCCTCCGGCTGCGGGAGGAACCGGGCGGTCCGGTCGAGCAGGTCGGCGGCGGTGCGGGCGAGCCCGGCGACCCCGGCGAGCAGCAGCGGGTGGCTGACGCCGGGCAGGATGGCGCCGACCGCCTGGACGGGCAGGGTGCGGCGGGCGCTGCCGGACTGGGCGAGCGGGCGCCGGACGCCCTGGACCGTGATCCAGCGCTGCTCCTCCTCGGGCACCGGCCGGCTGTCGGTCGGCCAGGCGGCGTCGATCAGGCGGGCGGCCTGCTCGGTGCCGACGGTGCGCAGGACGAGTGAGCCCGCCTCGTCGCGGGGCCGCAGGGCGTGCCAGTGGTCGAGCGGCGGGACGAACGCGGTGCCGGCGGCGGCGAGGTCACCCGGGCGGCAGGGGCGCAGGTCGGTGGTGCGGTCGGTGTCCGCGGCCAGGTCGGGCAGGGTGAGGGCGAGGCCGTCGCGCTGCGCCTCGGTGACGACCGGGCGGGCCTCGCCGGGGAGGGTGAGGCGGCCGACCGGGACGCTGTCGGGGTGGCGGTCGGTGATCGGCAGGACGATGGTGCGCCCGTCGGCGGTGCTGGTGGTGACGGCGCGTCCGGGGTCGACCCGGATCCAGCTGCCGAGCACGGTGCCGTCGGTGCCGAGCGGTGTCCGCTCCAGGCCGGGCTGGAGCGGCAGCAGTCGGGCGCGGCCGGGGGTGAGTCTTCCGGCGGCCGCGGTGGCGGCGATCACGGGCGGTTCGGCGGCGCGGCCGAGGGCGCCGGTGTGCGGGTCGAGTTCGCGCAGGACGGCGCCGTCCTGGCCGTAGCGCAGTGTCCAGTGGCCGGTGCCGTCGCCGAGGACGCGGTGTTCGCCGGGCATCCGGGTGTCGCCGGGGTGCAGCGGGCGTTCGCCGGTGGTGCGGCCGCCGCCGGGCAGCGGGAGGGAGGGGGCCTCTGGGGCCCGGTCGCCGTAGTGGTAGCCGGCGATGGTCTCGCCGCCGAGTTCGACGACCTCGCCGGGCCGGCTGGACCAGTAGGCGTGCTGCTTTCCGTCCTGGTACCAGGCGACGAGGAGTTCGCCGTCGACGAAGCGCAGCCGGGGCTGGTTCCAGCGCTCCTTCGCGGGGGGCAGGCGCAGGGTGTGCTCCAGCAGGACGCCCTGCGGGCCGACCACGACGGCCTGGTCGTGGCGGGCGAGGATCAGGTTCGGCCAGGCGTCCTCGACGATCAGGCCGGTGAGGCTCCCGCCACTGAGACCGGGGGCGTCGTACGGCTCGGAGTCGGGGCCGGTGAGGTCCAGGCCGGCAGGGTCCGGGCCGGTGGAGTCGGGGCCGGTGGAGTCCGCAGGGTCTGCGGGCTTGACGGGGTCGGCGAGCTTGGCCAGTGCCTGTTCCAGGGCGGGCCAGCCGAGTTCGTCGAGGATGCCGGCGCTGAGCGCCCCGGCCAGCAGGGCGGTGACGTCGAGGGCGGCGATCCGCTCGGCGGCGGCCGGGGCGACGGCCCGCACGGCGGTGCGGTACTGGCTCAGCGAGCGCGCCAGGTCGGCGGCGCCGGCCAGGCCGCGGGCGGCGGCCAGCTCGTCGGCCCGGAGTTCGGCCCACTCCTCGAACAGTCGGCGCAGCAGCGGCAGGGCGGGCACCTGCCGCTTGACGGCGGTCTCCCAGGCGGGCGGGGTCGCGGCACGCAGGGCGGGCCGGAAGCGCGGGTCGGCGGCGACGGCGGCGAGGCCGGTGCTGTCGGGGCCGCACTGGTCGACCCAGCCCTTGAGGTCGAACTGGAGGGTGGCCGACGGGTCGGCGACGGGCACGCCGTCGGCGAGCAGTCGGTCCAGCAGGTCGAGTTGGGTCTGGCTGTGGCAGACGCCGGTGTACAGGTCCACCGGGACGCCGTCGGCCCGCAGCCGCTCGGCCATCCGGCCTGCCAGGGCGACGGTGGCGGCGCAACTGGGCCGGGAGCTCCAGCCGCGCCCGAGGTGGTGGCACCAGCGCTGGAGCCACGCGGCAGCGGGCTCGGCGGTCTCGGCACCCTCGGTGCGCGGGCCGGTGAGCAGGTGCTCGGCCCCGGTCTCGGCGAGCAGACCGAGCCAGGCGGTGTCGTTCAGGACGGCGTCGGTGCCGGCCGGGTCGGGCATGAGCTCCAGCAGGCGGGCCCGGACCGCCGGGTCGCGCCGGCCGAGTTCGATCAGGGGGCCGTGCCAGGACTTCCAGAACGCCCCGGGCGCCCGGTTGACGCCCGGGGCGGCCAGCAGTTCGGCGAGCAGCGCCTGTTCGTGCTCGGCGCGGTCCAGCCCGGCGGCCTTGATCAGCGCGCGAGCGTCCTCGGCGACTCCGGCGTAGGGGGCCATGCCGGCGGCGGAGCGCTCCGTGCAGAGCTGGCGGAAGCGCTGCCAGGCGGCCAGCGGGTCGAGCCGCCCGGCGAGCTCCTTGACGTACTGGCGCAGGGACTTGACGGTGAGGGCGCCGGCCAGGGCGAACTCCAGGAAGACGGCGCGCAGCCGCTCCTCGTCGACCGTCAGGCGGTAGGTGCGCTCGGCCTCGCGGGCCTTTCCGAAGTAGCTGGCGGCGTAGGTCTGGTTGCCGTGGGCGAGGAAGATCCGGCCGACCTCCTCGCAGAAGGTGGGCAGGAAGTGCGGCACGGCGCGGCCGAGGCGGGCGGCGAGCGCCTCGAACCCGTCCTTGGCGGCGCCGGGCTTGGACCGGGCCTGGCGGGAGAGCCGTTCCATCTCCTTGACCAGGGCGAGCGCGTGGTGCCCGTTGGCCGGGTCGTGGACCAGCGCCCAGGCGGGGAAGCCGAGCGCCTCCTGGCGGACCTGGCCGACCTCGGCGGGCGCGCCGTCGGGGACCAGCCCGAGGAAGTCGACGGCGAGGTCCTCGGCCGGTCCGAGCGCGCCGGGGACCAGTCGGACGATCCGGCGCCCGTCGAGCGCGGGATGGGTGTAGGCGCGGGCGGTGAGCACGTCGGCGGCGCTGTCGGGGCGGCCGGCGCCGGGTAGGGCCCCGGGCGGGAGCACGGCCCCGGCGTCGAGCAGCCGCTCGTGCGGCCCGGTGTCCTGAGCGGCCGTCCGGTCGGTGTCCTGAACGGCCCTCTGGTCGAGTCCGGTGGCGGTCATGCGGCGTCCTCCCCTTCGATGGTGCGGCCTGCGTACAGTGCGGCGGCCATCCGCATGCCCTCGGACCAGGCGACCGGGCCGACCTCGGCGAGCGGCAGCGCCCGGCCGTCCGGGCCCGCCCAGCTGAGCGCGCCCGTCTCGCAGGCGTCGTACTCGTAGTAGTCGCCCACCCAGACCCGGGCCTCGACGGTGCGCCCCGCCTCCACCACGGGCTGGACGGCGGAGCCGCCGCGCACCCGGTGGCCGAGCCGGGCGCAGCGCCCGAGCAGTTCGCGCAGCTCCCGGTAGCGGCCGCCGGCGTAGGTGGTGACCTCGGTGCCGACCGGGGGCTCGTCCGGCCGGTGCCAGACCTCCCGGTAGAGCTGCGGCACGCGCTGGGACACGCCGAGTTCGACGGCGAACTCGCGCAGGTCGTCGAGGTCCGGAAGCAGCACGGGGTGCGGTATCAGGATCTCGCCGTCGGTGAGGCGGACGGTGTCGCCGTCCAGGTCCACCAGGCCGAGCCCGCGCTCGGCGTCCGCACCGCGCAGGAAGCCGGCGACGGCGCCGTCCGGACCGGTGACCACCAGGTCACGCAGGACGGCCTGCCAGGCCTCGTCCGCCCAGACCGCGGTCAGCACGGCGGCGGGCACCGGCAGCGAGCGCACCATCCACCGCTCGACGTCCTCCTGGCAGCGCCGCTCGTGCGCGGCCAGCCACTCGGTGAGCTGCCGGAGCTGGGTGACCACTGGATCGTCACCGAGCTTCGGCGGCAGGGACTTCAGCTCGCGGCCCGCCGCGTTGCGGCAGACCACCTTGCCCTCTCCGTCGAGCGCGACGCGGTACCCTCCCGCGCCTGTCTCCACCCATGCCACGAACGTCTCCTCCCACCTGCCGGTCAGCGATGCGAGGAACGTAGCGAGGCCCACTGACAAAGCGGCGGCCGGGGAGGCCGTTCCGCGGCCTCCGGGGCGCAAACCCGTCGAACGAGTGAACGGGGCCCGACGGCACGCCGCCTGCCCCGCCACCCGTCAACCGCCGACCGCCAACCACCGACCGCCTGCACGCCGTCAGCCCGCCGACGCCGCCCGGGGGACGATCACGGGCGCGCCGTCACCGGGGGCGGCGAGGACGTCGCTGTCGATGTCGTACAGCGCGCGCACGAGCGGTGCGTCGACCACCTCGCGGGGCGGGCCGCAGGCCACCACCGAGCCGTCGCGCAGGGCGACGACCAGGTCGGCGTAGCGGGCCGCCGCCGCGAGGTCGTGCAGCACCATGACGACGGTCCGCCCGTCGGCCGCGACCTCGCGGACCAGTTCCAGCACCTCGACGGCGTGCCCGAGGTCGAGCGCGCTGGTGGGTTCGTCGAGCAGCACGACGGGCGCGTCCTGGGCGAGCACCATGGCGAGCCAGCAGCGCTGCCGCTGGCCGCCGGAGAGGCGGTCCAGCCGGCGGTCGGCGAGTTCCTCGACGCCGGTGGCGCGCAGCGCCCGCGCGGTGAGCCGCTCGTCGTCGGCCGACCACTGACGGAAGAGCCCCTGGTGCGGGTGGCGGCCGTAGCGGACGAGTCCGGCGACGGTGACCGCCTCGGGGGCCTGCGGGCTCTGCGGGAGCAGCGCGACCCGGTGCGCGGCCTGGCGCGGCCGCAGCCGCCAGACGTCCTCGCCGCCGACCAGCACCCGCCCGCCGTCCGGCCGGTGCAGCCGGGCGACGGCCCGCAGCAGGGTGGACTTGCCGCAGCCGTTCGGGCCGACGACGGCCACCACCCGGCCGGCCGGGACGGTGAGGTCGACGCCGGCGAGCACCGGGCGGCCGGGGCCGTAGCCGGCGGTGAGGCCCTGGATCGTCAACTCCATCGCGGATTCCTTCGGTTGGAGGGGGCAGCGGGCCGGCCGGGCGAGGTGCCGGCCGGCCAGGCACGGGCGCGGACCGCCCCGGGCACGGGCCACAACGCGGGCACGGACCCGGACGGACAGGGGTACGGGCCCGGACGGACACGGGCACGGGCCACAACGCGGGCGCGGACCGGTCAGGAGGCGGCGAGCGCCTTGCCGATGTCGCCGATGACGACGTCGGCCGCGAGCGGGCCGCCGCGGGTGGACCAGACCGAACCGTCCACGGTGACGGCGTGGTTGTTCTTCACCGCGTTCAACTCCTGGTAGGCGGGCTTGGACTGGACGTCCTTGAGCGCGGTCTTGCCGTCGTCGGTGAGGGTGGACAGGAACAGCCAGTCGCCGTCGATCTCGGCGAGCTTCTCCAGGCTGAGCGCCGGGCTGTGCGCGTTGCCGTCCTTGTCCTGCGCGGCCGGGCGGGTGAGGCCCATGTCGAGGGCGACGCCGCTGGCGAACTGCTTCTTCTCCATCCAGCTCGGCCCGGTGGGGTTCCAGCGGACGATGGAGACGGCCGCGCCCTTGTTCTTGCCGAGGTCTCCGCCGGCCTTGGCGGCCTTGGCCTCGTAGTCGGTGATCACCTTGGCGGCCTGGTCGAGCTTGTTGACGGCGTTTCCGATGCCGCGGAAGGCGAGCTTCCAGTCGTCGGTGGGCGCCATGGTGACGAGGGTGGCGGGGGTGATCTCGCGCAGTTGCTTGAGCATCTGCTCGTCCTGCATGTCGCCGGCCAGGATGAGGTCGGGCTTGGCGGCGATCACCTTGTCCATCACGGGCTGCAGCAGGTTGCCGACCACCGGGACGCCCTGGACCTTGTCCTTGAGGTAGGCGGGCGGCTCGTTGAGCCCCTGGCCGTTGGTGATGCCGACCGGCTTGACGCCGAGGGCGAGCACCGCGTCGAGGTCCTCCTGGGTGAGGGTGACGATCCGCTGGGGCGCGGCGGGGATCTCGACGGCCTTGCCGGTGGCGTCCTTGACGGTGCGCTTGCCGCCGGCCGCGTCCGCCGCCGGGCTGCCGGCGGCCGCGGAGTTCCCCGTGGAGCCGGAGGAACCGGACGAGCCCGAGGAGGACCCGGACGAGCCGCACCCGGCGAGCAGGAGGGCGGCCGCCCCGGTGACGGCCAGCGCCCTGGCCGCGCGGCGGCGGACGGGGTGGAGCGGGCTCTGGGCGAACGGCATGGGTGCCTCCGGGCAGCGGTGGTACGAGAGTTGGGCGGCGTCCGGGCAGCTCGGCACGGTGGCGGTGCCCACAGGACGATGCGCCCATTAGGTTAGCCTTACCTTATGACATTGTCGCAAGTGGGCGCCCCCGGGACGTCCCGCACCGAGCCGGGCGCCCCGCCGCCCCCGCCGCCTCCGCGCGGGGACGGCCGCCGCGCCGCCTGGCCGATCGCCCTCGGCGCGGTCGCGGTCCTGCTCGCCCTCGCCGCACTCTCGCTGTCCGTCGGCGCCGGCGAGGTCGGCCCCGGGCGGGTGCTGGACTACCTGCTGAACCGCGACGGCGCCCGCGCGGACGGCCGGCTCGCCCTCGTCGTCGGCGACCTGCGCCTGCCCCGCACGGCCACCGCCCTGCTGGTCGGCGCCGCGCTCGGGGTCGCCGGGGCACAGTTGCAGTCCGTCACCCGCAACCCGCTCGCCGAGACCGGACTGCTCGGCGTCAACGCCGGCGCCTCGCTGGGGGTCGTGCTCGGCATCGCCGTCCTCGGCGTCCAGACCTCGTACGGGTACCTGGCCTTCGCCTTCGGCGGCGCGGTGCTCGCCAGCACCCTGGTGCTGCTCATCGCGGGCGCCCGGGGCGGGTCGCCGATGCGGCTGGTGCTCGGCGGCTCGGCGGTCGGCGCCACCTTCGGCGGGCTCACCGGCGTGCTGATCGTCAACTCGCCCGAGGCGTACGACCGGTACCGGGTGTGGGTGCTGGGCTCGCTGGCCGGGGTGGAGGGCTGGGCGACGCTGCGCCAGCTCGCCCCCGTGCTCGGCGCGGGCTTCCTGCTCGCCCTGCTCGCCACCCGGCCGCTCACCGCGCTCGCGCTCGGCGACGACCTCGCCCGCGGCCTCGGTCACCGGCCCGGCGCCACCCGGGCCGCGGTCGCCTTCGCGGTCACCCTGCTGACCGCCTCGGCCGTCGCGCTCGCCGGGCCGATCTCCTTCCTCGGTCTGCTCGCCGGGTTCCTGGCGCGGGCCGTCGCCGGCCCCCGGGTCGGACAACTCACCGTACTCGCCGGGCTGTTCGGCGCCGCCGTGCTGACCGGGGCCGATGTGCTGGCCCGGGTGGTGGCCCGCCCGTTCGAGGCGCCGGTGTCGGTGATCGTCTCCCTGGTCGGCGCCCCCGCGCTGATCGCGATCGTCCGCTCCCGCCGGACCGCCGCGCTCGGCATGGCCGACCCGGCCGAGCCCGCCCCCGGCCGGCGGTCCGAGCCGACGCGCCCTGAACCCGACCTGGTGCTGCGGCGCGGCGCGTGGTCGCTACTGCTCCCCCGGCGGGCGCTGCTCGCCTCGCTCGCCCTGGCCGCGGCCCTGCTCGCCGTCGTCGTCGTGTCCGCCCACGCCGGGCAGAGCGAACTCGGCCTCGGCCGCACCCTCCAGGCCGTGTTCGGCTACGGCGACCGGCTGGACGTGCTGCTGGTGCAGAAGTTCCGGCTCGGCCGGATCGTCGCCGGGCTGGCCGCCGGAGCCGCCCTCGGCCTGGCCGGCTGCCTCACCCAGACCCTCGCCCGCAACCGTCTCGCCACCCCCGAACTGCTCGGCGTCAACGACGGCGCCACCGCCGCCGTCCTGATCTCCGCCACCGCCTCCGGCACCTTCGGCGCCTGGTGGGCCGGCCCGCTCGGCGCGCTGGCCGCCGTCCTGGTCGTCACCCTGGTCTCCGGCGGACTCGGCGCACAGGGCTACCGGGTGCTGGTCGTCGGCCTCGCGATGTCCGCCCTCGCCTCGGCCGTCATCCAGGTCGCGCTCGCCCGGCGCTCGCTCAACTCGGCCGGCTCGCTGTACGTCTGGACCTCCGGCAGCCTCAACGGGCGGGACTACGCGATCGCCACCCCGGTCCTGATCGGGCTGGCCGTGCTCGTGCCGCTCGCACTGGCGGTGGCCCGGCGGCTGGCGGTGCTGCGCTTCGACGACAGCGTGGCCGCCTCGCTGGGCGTCGACCCCGGCCGGGTCCGGCTCGTCTGCCTGCTGCTGGCCGTCGCACTGGCCGGGCTGGCGGTCGGCGTGTGCGGCCCGGTCGGCTTCGTCGCGCTGGCCGCGCCCGTGATCGCCGGCCGCCTGGCCGGGCCGGCGCGCGTGCCGGTCCTCGGCTCCGCGCTCACCGGCGCCGTCCTCGTCGTGCTCGCCGACACCGTGGGGCGGGTGCTGATCGGCGGGGTGGAGATCCCGGTCGGCATCGTCACCACCGTCCTCGGCGGCCCCTTCCTGCTCTGGGTGCTGCTCGTCCGCAAGGGCACCCCCGCCTAACCTCCCCGAGGAGTCCCGCCGATGGAAACCCTTCCCCTGGTCGCGCCCGATCCGGCCGACCCCGCCTACCGCCTGGTCACCTTCGTGCACGAGGACGCGTCGTACGACGGCGTGCTCGCGCTCCTGCACACCGTCACCGACAAGGACCGGCACGCCGGCGACCTCGCCCCGCACCTGATGACCCGCCGCGACGACGGCCGCTGGTCGATCACCTACCGGCTGCGCGCCGACCACCGGGCGTCCTACCAGCTGTACCCGTTCCGGGGGGACGCCCCCGGCACCACCCGGGCGGACTGGCTGCGCGTCCTCGACCACGCCCGCCCCGACCCGTACGACACCGCCCCCCGGCTGCCCGCCCGGGACGGGCGCCACCCGTCGTCCGTACTCAGCCTGCCCGACGCCCCCACCCAGCCGTACGTCCGGCGGCGCGAGGGCGTGCCGCGCGGGCGGACGGTGACCCACGAGGTGGCGGGGCGGCGGGTGGACGTCCACCTCCCGGCCGGGGCAGGGACGTTCGCGGCGGACGGGCGGTTCGCCGGAGGCGGACGGTTCGCCGGAGACGGGCCGCTCGCCGTGGCCGTGCTGCTGGACGGGGAGATGTGGGGCGAGGTGCTGTCGGTCGGCGACACCCTCGACAACCTGGCGGCGGACGGCGCGATCCCGCCCACCGTCGCCCTGCTCGTCCACACCATGGGCCCCGGCCGCCCCGACGACCTCAGCTGCAACCCGGCCTTCGTCGACCTCCTCGCCGACCGCCTCCTCCCGTGGGCGGCAACGGAGTTCGGCACCACCACCGACCCGGCCGCCACCGTCATCGCCGGCCAGAGCGCAGGCGGCCTCACCGCCGCCTTCGCCGCGTTCCGGCGCCCCGACCGCTTCGGCAACGCGCTCTGCCAGTCCGGTTCCTTCTGGTGGCCGGACGAGACGGAGTTCGACGAGGGCAGCGAGTGGCTGACCCGCCAATTCGCCCGCGAGCAACGGCGGGAGGCCCGGTTCTACGTCGAGGTCGGCCTCCAGGAGTGGATGCTGCTCCCACAGAACCGCCACCTGAGCGACGTCCTCACCGCCCGCGGCTACGACCTCGCGTACCGCGAGTTCAACGGGGGCCACGACTACGCCTGTTGGCGCGGCGGACTGGCGGACGGGCTCGCGCACCTGCTCGGCGGGCGGGCCGACTGACCGGAGGTCACCGGCACGATCCACGGGACACGAACGATCTCCGACTCCCGATCCCCAATCGCCGGTCACCGGAGCCCGGAGCCGTGCCACAGCCGCTTCCCCGCGCCCTGACCGCCGGGCCAGCGGTGCGGGCTACGGCGTGTCGGCCGGACGGTCCTGCGGGTCCAGGCCGGTACGGGCGAGCCAGGCGCCGGGGGCGGCGAGTTCGCGGCGCACCGGCACGAGGGCGCGCTCCGCCCAGATGCGGTTCACGGCCGCCGGGCCGGCCGTGTCCGCGAGGTGCCGGACGAACGCCTCCGCCCGGTCGTGGTCGTCGAGTTCCGCGCGCACGCCCGGCAGGCGGGACAGCAGCCGGCCGGCCAGGCCCCTCCGGCGCTCCGCCGCCGCATCGGTGCCCAGCAGACGCCGGGTGGCCCACCGGGCGTGCCCCTCCCACAGCGCGCCGAGGACGGGATCGTCCTCCCGCACGCCGCCGGACACCCGGTGGACGAGCAGCGCCGCGACCGCGTCGGCGCCCGGGGTGGGGCCGCACGCGCGCAACTGGGCCTGGTGGGTGAGCAGGTGCGCCAGCACGACGCGCAGCGGCACGGCGGGCAGGTTCGCCGGGGCGAGCAGCGCCACGCAGCCGCCGTCGCCGTACTGGACCATCCGGGCCGACGGCACGCAGGACACCGTGCGGTTGGAGCCCGCGGACGCGCCCGCCCCACGGCGCAGCGCGGCGTCGGCCTGCTGGCGCCGGGCCGGATCGGCGACGGCCGCCAGGGCGTCGCCCTTGCGGACGGCCGCGCGGACGCGGCGCACGTAGGCCTCGTGCTGGAGCGCGAACTCGTCGGGGTTCAGCAGCCGCAGGTACACCTCGGGGCCGAGGTCGAGGCCGGTGGTCTCCTCGACGGGCCCGGCGAGCTCCCCGACCAGGGCCCGGGCCTCGTCCACCAGGGCGTCCCACCGTCCGCCCGCCAGCTGCTCCACGACGATCTCGATCATGAAGCGGAACTGTACGTCGCCGGGACGGACGGCGGCCAAGCCGTCCCGTCACCCGGGCGTGTTAGCGTCGCCGTGGCGGCGCGCCGGTGCCCGCCCCGGACGAGATGTGCGCCGTACCCGGCCCGCCAAGACGACGCACCGAGGGAGACGTCATGGCCGCCGGTGCCCCGCTCGCCCGTCCGCTCGACGTGCGGTGGATCCACGGGTCCCCGTCCGCGAAGCACAACACGGACCCGGACATCCAGGTCCACGCGTACGACGAGCACACCGTCATCCTGCGGCAGAACAAGGCGGTCAACTACGAGGCGCCGTTCCTGTTCCTGCTGTTCGGGGCCGAGCGGGCGGTCCTGATCGACACCGGGGCCACCGCCTCCGCCGCGTACTTCCCGCTGCGCACCGTGGTCGACGGGCTGATCGACCAGTGGCTCGCCCGGTACCCCCGCAACCCCCACAAGGCCCGCGACGGCTACGGACTGCTCGTCCTGCACACCCACCCGCACGGCGACCACGTCGCGGGCGACGCGCAGTTCGCCGACCGGCCCGACACGACACTGGTCGCCGCCGACCCGGCCACGGCCTGGCCGTACTTCGGCTTCGACCAGGACCCGGACGCCGTCGCGCGGGTGGACCTGGGCGGCGGCCGGGCCCTGGAATGCCTGGCCACCCCGGGCCACCACCCGGCGGCCGTCACCTACTACGACCCGTGGACCGGGCTCCTGCTCACCGGCGACACCGTCTACCCGGGCCGCCTCTACATCGACGACTGGCCGGCCTTCACCCGCACCATCGACCGGCTGATCGACTTCGCCGAACGCCGGCCCGTGACGCACCTGCTCGGCTGCCACATCGAGATGACCCGCACCCCCGGCGTCGACTACCCCATCCGCACGACCCACCAGCCCGACGAGCCTCCCCTGCAGCTGACCGTCGGACACCTCCGGGCCATCCGCACCGCACTCGCCGACCTCGGCGACCGACCGCGCCGGCACGCCCTGCCCGACCTGATCCTCTGGCCGAGCGCCTGAGCCCATCGGCCAGGCGCTCGGTGATCAGTCCTTGTACGGGACGAGCCGCGAGAGGTCCAGTTCGAAGCCGAACGGCTCGGGAACGCTGATCGTCTCGCCGAACTCCCGCTCGGTCCTCGTGTGGTACCGGTCGTGGTTCGGCTCGGAGAACAGCGTGGCCGTCTGCTGCCGCGGGTCCACGATCAGGTAGAGCGGGAAGCCCATGCGCGGGTAGTCGCGGACCTTCCCCGTCCAGTCGTTCTCGGGACTGGACGGGGAGACGATCTCGACCGCGATCAGGGCCAACTCGGCGGGGATGTCGTGGCCGGCCAGGTCGATGACGTCCTCGGGCAGGTACGTGAGGTCGGGATTGCGCACGGAGCCGACCTCGGGTGAGGAGAGGTCGCTGTTCCCGGTGGGGAAGTAGCCGGGAGGGCAGTGCGCCTCGAACTGGCGTTGGACCAGCGCGAGGTTCAGCTGGTGGACCGACGACGGCGACGCCTGCATGACGATGATGTCGCCGGACAACTCCACCTTGTAGCCGTCCGGGAGACTGCGCCGGGCCTCTTCGAGAAGACGGTAGCGCTCAGGGTTCATGAGCTCTCCTCCAGTGCTCCGGCCACCGTACGGCAGCCGGAGCGGTTCAGGGCGCCGCGACCTCCCGGGGGAGGCGGGTGGTGAGGAGGGTGCCGGCGGCGACCAGGACGGCGGTGAGCAGGAGGGCGAGACGGTAGGGGCCGGGTGAGCCGCCGTCGGCGTTCAGGGCGCCGATGAGGGCGGCGGTGGCGGCGATGCCGAGGGCACCGCCGAGGGTGCGGACGATGGTGAACAGGCCCATGGCGCGGCCCATCGCGGGCCCGGGGACGTCAGCGAAGCCGGCGATCTGGACGGTGAGCACGGCGGTGCCCAGGACGAGCCCGACCGCGAACATCAACGCCCGTACGGCCCACGGGTTCTCGGCGAAGCCGAGGGCGGCCAGGACGAGTGCGGCGAGCAGCAGCGCGGGCAGGGCGAGGCGGCGGGGGCCGAGCCGGGGCAGCAGGCGGTCGACCACCTGGGAGGCGGCCATCAGACCGATCGCCTCGGGGAAGACGCTCAACCCGGCGTCGAGGGCCGAGGCCCCGAGGGCGGCCTGGTAGAGCAGCGGGAGGACGAACAGGGCGCCCATCAGGCCGGCCGAGGTGAGCAGGGCCAGCCAGGCGGCGGTGCCGAAGGTGCGGTCGGCGAGCTGCCGCAGGTCCACCAGTGGTTCGGCGGCCCGGAGTTGGTGGCGTACGGCGAGGCCGAGCAGGAGGAGCCCGGCCGCGCCGCTGAGCGCCACTCCGGGCGAGGACCAGCCGTGCGCCGGGCCGAAGCCGAGCGCGTAGGTGAGCAGCCCGAGGCCGGGGGTGGCGAGCAGGAAGCCGGGGGTGTCGAAGCGGCCCGCCGGCGGCTCCGGTTCGGCGCGCAGCCCGATCAGCCCGGTCACCACGGCCGCGACCCCGATCGGCACGTTGACCAGGAACAGCCAGTGCCAGGAGAGGTGTTCGGTGAGGAGGCCGCCGAGCGGCGGGCCGAGGGCGGGCATCAGGGCGGTCGGGACGATCAGGATCCGGCCCAGGCCGGCCCGCTCGTGCGGGGCGAAGGCCCGGAACAGCAGGGTCATCCCGACCGGGGTGAGCAGCCCGCCGGCCACGCCCTGGACGGCCCGCGCGGCGGCGAGCGAGCCGAGGCCGGGGGCGGCGGCGCACAGGGCGGAGGCGAGGGTGAACGCGGCCAGGGAGCCGAGGAAGACCCGTTTCACGCCGAACCGGTCGCCGAGCCAGCCCGCCACCGGCAGGCCGACGGCGAGGCCGACCAGGAAGGCCGTCTCGACGGCGTTGGCGGCCGAGACGGGCCGCCCGAAGTCCTCGGCGATGGTGAACAGCGCGGGGTTGACGATGGTCGAGTCCAGGCCGTTCATGCACATCGCGGCGGTGTAGACCACGACCACCGCGGCGCGCCCCGCGAGCAGGGGGCGCGCCGGGGCGGCCTCGACGGCCGGAGGGGTCACAGGTCGGTCCAGTGGGCGGTGATCCACTGCACGGCGTCGGCGCGCTCGCACGGGCCGTGGGAGACGTTCCAGCCGGCCGGGACGGCGGCGAAGGCCGGCCAGAGCGAGTGCTGGCCCTGGTCGTTGACGAGGGCGAGGAACTCGCCGTCGCCGTCGAAGGGGGTGGCGGGGGCGTCACTCATCGGAGGACTTCTCCAAGTGGTCGGTGATCACGCGGGCGATGTGCGCGATCGGGGCGGGCAGGGTCATGTCCTTGTGCGAGCAGGCGACGTCGGTGTTGTCGATGCGGCCGGACACGTACGGGGTCCAGAGTTCGGGCACCAGGGTCTCGTCGATGGTGTCGACGGTGGCGCGGAAGAACAGCACGTCGCCGTCGAAGGGGCGGTGGTCGTGGCCCCGGACGAGGTGGTTGGTGTTGAGGTAGATCCGGTTGAGGGCGGCGACGGTGGCGTCGTCGAGTCCGGCGAGCGGGCTGCCCTCGCGGCGCAGCAGTTCGGTGACGGCGGCGAGTTCGAGCGGCCGCCCGGCGAGGTCCTCGGGGCCGTAGCCGCCCATGGTGAGCAGCGCCTCCAGCGCCTCGGCCTGGTCGGGGACGGGCAGGTCGCGGAAGCCCTCGGCGGGGTAGGCGTCCAGGATCGCGAGCAACTCGACGGCGTGGCCCAGGTCCTGGAGCCGGACGGCGACGGCGTGCGCGATGATCCCGCCGGTGGACCAGCCGAGCAGCCGGTACGGGCCCTCGGGCTGGACCTCGCGCAGCCGGTCGACGTAGTGCGCGGCCAGTTCCTCCAGGGTCTCCGGCAGGGGCCGGGCCGCCGTGGCGGCGCCGACGCCCTGGGCCTGGAGGCCGTAGATCGGCAGGTCGGCGGGCAGGTGGCGGATCAGGCCGGTGTAGCACCAGCTGAGGCCGCCGGCGGGGTGGACGGCGAACAGCGGGGCGCGGCGTCCGGGCGCGGCGGGCCGCAGCGGGAGGAGGACGTCCAGCGCGTCGGCGCTCTGCGAGCCGGCCGCCAGGGCCGTGTCGAGGGCGGCGACGGTGGGCGACTGGAACAGGGTGCCGATGCCGACGTCCAGGCCGAGCAGTTCGCGGATCCGGCCGGCGAGGCGGACGACCAGCAGCGAGTGGCCGCCGAGGGCGAAGAAGTCGTCGTCGACGCCGACCGCCGCGACGCCCAGCACCTCGGCGAAGAGTTCGCACAGCTGCTGTTCGCGCGGGGTGCGCGGCGGCCGTCCGGCGCCGGTGGCGGGCGCCTCGGGGGCGGGCAGGGCGCGGCGGTCGAGCTTGCCGTTGGCGGTGAGGGGAAGCCGGTCGAGCAGGACGACGGCGGAGGGCACCATGTGGGCGGGCAGTTCGGCGGCGGCGTGGGCGCGCAGGTCCTCGGGGGTGACGGCGGCGTGGGCGCGCAGGTCCTCGGGGGTGACGGCGGCGAGGGCCCGCGGCTCCTCAGGGGTGACGGCGGCGAGGGCACCCGGCTCCTCAGGGGTCGCCGTGGCGACCGCGTAGCCGACCAGGCGCTTGTCCCCCGGGGCGTCCTCTCGGACGACCACGGCGGCGTCGGCGACGCCCGGGTGGGCGGCCAACACGGCCTCGATCTCGCCGAGTTCGATCCGGAAGCCGCGCAGCTTCACCTGCTGGTCGGCGCGGCCGAAGTACTCCAGGACGCCGTCGGCACGGCGGCGGGCGAGGTCACCGGAGCGGTACATCCGGGTGCCGCGTTCGCCGAACAGGTCGGCGTACGGGTCGGCGACGAAGCGTCCGGCGGTGAGGTCGGGGCGGCCGAGGTAGCCGCGGGCCAGGCCGGCCCCGGCGACGTACATCTCGCCGGTGACGCCGGGCGGGACGGGCTGGAGGTGCTGGTCGAGGACGTAGACCCGCAGGTCGGGGATGTTGACGCCGATGGTGCTGCCGCTTCCGGCGGCGGCGGTGGCCCGGTCGAGGGCGAGGTGGGAGACGTGCACGGTGGTCTCGGTGATGCCGTACATGTTGACCAGGGTGGGCGCGTCCTCCGGGTGGCGGTCGTACCAGTCGTCGAGCCGGGCCAGTTCGAGCGCCTCGCCGCCGAACACCACGTAGCGCAGGGCGAGTTCGGCGCCGGGGCGGTCCCGGTCGGCGGCGCTGAGCTGGTAGAAGGCGGACGGGGTCTGGTTGAGCACGGTGACGCGTTCGCGGGCGAGCAGGTCGAGGAAGGCCGCCGGGTCGCGGCTGACCAGGTGCGGGACGACGACCAGGCGGCCGCCGTGCAGCAGGGCGCCCCACAGCTCCCAGACGGAGAAGTCGAAGGCGTAGGAGTGGAAGAGGGTCCAGACGTCGTCGGCGCCGAAGCCGAACCAGTGGTCGGTGGACCGGAACAGCCGGACCACGTTGTGGTGGGTGACGGGCACGCCCTTGGGCCGGCCGGTGGAGCCGGAGGTGTAGATGACGTAGGCGGTGTCCTCGGCGCGCAGCGGGCGGGTGCGCTCGTGCTGGGCCAGCGGGGTGGCCGGGTGGGCGGCCGACTCCGGTCCGTCGACCAGCAGTCGGGGCACCTGGTGGGCGGGCAGCCGGGGTGCGGTGGCGCGGTCGGTGAGCAGTGCGGCGGGGGCGGCGTCGGCCAGCATGTAGGCGAGGCGGTCGGCCGGGTAGTCGGGGTCGAGCGGCAGGTAGGCGGCGCCGGACTTGGCCACCGCCAGCAGGGCGACGACGAGTTCGAGCGAGCGCGGCAGGGCGAGGGCGACGATGGTGCCGGGGCCGATGCCGTTGGCGGCCAGCAGCCGGGCCAAGCGGTCGGCGCGGGCGGCGAGTTCGGTGTAGTCGAGCCGCTCGTCTCCGCAACTGACCGCGACGGCCTTCGGGTTGGCTGCGGCCGCAACCTCGAACAGCTCGGACAGGGTGGCACCCGGGGCCGAGGTGTGCGGGGTGCCGTTCCACTCGACGAGGGCGCGGAGCCGCTCCTCCTCGCCGATCAGCGGGAGCCGGCCGATCGTGGTGTCGGGGGCGGTGGCGGCGGCGGTGAGCAGCCGGGCGAGGCGGGTGGCGAGCGCTTCGACGGTGGCGGCGTCGAAGAGGTCGGTGCGGTACTCCAGGAAGCCCCCGATGCCGCCGCCGGGGAGTTCGCCCGCATTGAGGGTGAGGTCGAACTTGGCGGTGCCGCTGGGGACGGCGGCGATCCGGGCGGTGAGGCCGCCGCCCAGCGGGTGGGTCTCGTCGGGGCGGCTCTGCCAGGCGAGCATCACCTGGAACAGCGGGTGGCGGGCGAGGGAGCGCGGCGGATTGAGCTCCTCGACCAGGCGGTCGAAGGGCAGGTCGGCGTGTTCGTGGGCGGCGAGGACGGTACGGCGGACCCGCCCGAGCAGTTCGCGGAAGGTCGGGTCGCCCGAGGTGTCGGTGCGCAGGACCACGGAGTTGACGAAGTAGCCGACCAGGTCGGCGGTTTCTGGGTCATCGCGACCGGCTACCGGGGTGCCGACGGGGATGTCGGTGCCGCCGCCGTGCCGGGCGAGCAGGGCGGCGAGACCGGCCTGGACCGCCATGAAGACGGTGCCGCCGGCGGCCCGGGCGAGCACGGCGAGGGCGGCGTGCGCCTCGGCGTCGAGGGTGAAGGGCACGGTGGCGCCGTGGTGGCCGGCGACGGCGGGGCGCGGGCGGTCGGTGGGCAGTTCCAGTTGGTCGGGCAGGCCGGCCAGGGCGGAGCGCCAGTACTCCGACTGCCGCGCGGCGAGCGGGCTGGGCGCCTCGGCGGTGCCGAGCAGCCGCCGCTGCCAGGCCGCGTGGTCGGCGAACTGCACGTCGGGAGCGGGGAGTTCAAGAGCGCGACCGGCCAGTCGGGCGGTGTAGGCGGCGGACAGGTCACGGACCAACGGGGTGGTGGAGGCGCCGTCGCTCGCGATGTGGTGGAGCAGCAGGAGCAGGGTGTGTTCGGCCGGGCCGTACGTGAACAGGGTGGCGCGCAGCGGTGGTTGACCGGTGAGGTCGAAGGCGTGGCGGACGGCTTCGGTGAGCTCGGTGCCGTCGTGCAGTTCGACGGGTGCGACCGGCAGCACCCGCTGGTACGGCGTGCCGTCCGGTTCCTCGCCGTAGACCGTGCGCAGCACCTCGTGCCGGGCGGCGAGGTCGCCGAGGGCGAGGGTGAGGGCGGTCCGGTCGAGCGGGCCGGTGAGGGTGAGTGCGAGCGGGATGTTGTAGGTGGGGCTGGGGCCCTGGAGCCGGTGCAGGAACCACAGGCCGCGCTGGGCGGGTGACAGCGGAATCCGGTCGGCGCGCGGCACGGGAACCAGCGCGGGCCGGGCCTCGGGCTCGCCGCCCGGGTGCGCGTCGAGCAGGGCGACGAGCGCGGCCGGGGTCGGGTGGCGGAAGACGTCGGCGAACCCGACGGAGGCGGCGAAGGTCTCGCGCAGCCGGGCGGCGAGGCGGCCGGCCAGCAGCGAGTGACCGCCGAGGTCGAAGAAGGAGGCGTCCCGCCCGGGCGCCTGCGGCAGGTCGAGGACGTCGGCGAACAGCCCGCAGACCAGTTCCTCCTGCGGCGTGGCCGGGGCCGTGCCGGGCTCGGCGGCGGCGGGCTCGGGCAGGGCGCGGTGGTCGAGCTTGTCGTGGGCGGTGCGCGGCAGTTCGTCGAGGACCAGGACGGCGGCCGGGACCATGTGCCCGGGCAGCCGGGCGGCGAGCGCGGCCCGCAGCGCGGCCGGGTCGAGGGCGGCGCGGGGAGCGGGGGCGGGTTCGGCTACGGGCCCGGCGGCGGGTTCGGGGGCAGGTTCGGCGACGGGCTCTGGGACGGGCTCTGGGACGGGCTCGGCGACGGTCTCGGGGACGACGTAGCCGAGCAGTCGCTTGCCCTGCGGACCGGGGCGGGCGATCACCACGGCCTGGGCCACGCCCGGCAGTTCGGCGAGGACGGCGGCGATCTCGCCGGGCTCGACCCGGAAGCCGCGGATCTTCACCTGGTCGTCGGCGCGGCCGAGGAATTCCAGGGTGCCGTCCGGTCGGCGGCGGGCGAGGTCGCCGGTGCGGTACATCCGGTCGCCGGGCGGGCCGAAGGGGTCGGCGAGGAAGCGTTCGGCGGTGAGGTCGGGGCGGCCGAGGTAGCCGCGGGCCAGGCAGGCGCCGGCGACGTACAGTTCGCCGGCGACGCCGTCGGGCGCGGGGCGCAGCGAGCCGTCGAGGACGTAGGCGCGGGAGCCGCGCACCACCCGGCCGACCGGGGCGCCGCCCGGTCCGGGCGTCCAGGCGTAGGCGTCGACGGTGGTCTCGGTCGGGCCGTAGAGGTCGATCGGGTGCAGGCCGGGGACGGCGGTGAGGCGCTGCCAGAGGGCGGGCGGGGTGGCCTCGCCGCCGACCGCGATGACCGCCGGGCGGTGCCACTCCTCCTCCAGGATGCCTTCGGAGAGCAGGACTTCGAGGTAGGAGGGGGTGACGTCGAGGTAGTCGACGCGTTCCCGGTGCAGGTGGCCGGCCAGGGCGGCCGGGTCGCGGTAGGTGGCGTCGTCGAGCAGGTGCAGCTCGTGGCCGTGGACCATCCACAGCACCGGGTCCCAGGAGGCGTCGAAGGCGAACGAGGCGCTGTGGGCGACGCGCAGGCGTTCGCGGCCGGTGCGGCGCACCGCCGGGGCGATGTGGTCCTCGCCGTGGCCCGCGTACAGGTTGGCCAGCGAGGCGTGGGTGACGACGACGCCCTTGGGGCGGCCGGTGGAGCCGGAGGTGTGCAGCACGTAGGCGGCGTGGTGGGGCCGGGGGGCCGGGGGCGCGGTGGCGGGCTCGCCGTCCGCGTCCCCGGGCAACACGGTGGGCAGCACGGTGGGCAGGCCGGCCGGCAGGTCCAGTTCGGCGAGGGCGTCGGCGGTGCCGACCACGCAGACCGGGCGGGCGTCGTCCAGGACGGCGGCCAGGCGCTGCCGGGGGTGGGCGAGGTCGAGGGAGACGCAGGCGCCGCCGGCCTTGAGCACGCCGAGCATCGCGACCAGGGTGTCCACGCCGCGCGGCAGGGCGAGCGCGACCGGCGCACCGCCGCGCACGCCGAAGGCGTTCAGGCGGTGGCCGAGGCGGTTGGCGGCGGCGTCCAACTCGGCGAAGGTGAGGGCGACTTCGCCGCTGCGGACGGCGACTGCCACCGGGGTGCGGGCGGCCTGCGCGGCGAACAGCTCGGGCAGCGTCCGGTCCAGCGGCGGCTCCGTGCGGCCGGCGGTGGCGCGGCGCAGGTCGTCCGGGCCGAGCAGGTCGATCCGGGCGATCGGCGTCTGCGGGGCGGTGAGCAACAGGTCGGTGAGGGCGTCGAGGTAGCGCAGCAGTCCGTCGCGGTGGGCGGCGAGCGAGGCGGCGTCGTGGCGGGCGGGGTCGGCGTCCAGGACGAGGCGCAGCGCTCCGCCGGGGGCGGGCGAGACGCCGACGGCGAGGTCGTCGACGGGCCCGGCGGCGAGGTTGCGGACGACGCCGGGCAGGCCGGCCAGGTCGAGATCGCTCTCGAAGGCCTTGATGTTGACCATCGGGCCGAACAGGGCGCGCCGCTCGCCGGTGAGCCCGAGGTCGCGGCGCAGGTCCTCCAGCGGGTAGCGCTGGTGGCGGCGGACGGCGCGCAGTTCGCGGACCACCCGGCGCAGCAGCGCCTCGGCGCTGTCCGCGGGGCGGACGGCCAGGCGCAGCGGGAGGACGTTGGCGGCGGCGACGGGGGTGCGCAGGGCGGCCGGGCCGCGGCGGTTGGCGAGCGGCAGACCGAGCACGACGTCCTCGGTGCCGGCCAGGCGGTGCAGGTAGCCGGCGGTGGCGGCGAGGAGCAGTTCGGCCCAGGTGGCGCGGACGGTGGTGGCGGCGCGCTCCAGGCGGTCTCTGGTGCCGGCGGGCAACTCGGCGGCGAGGCGCAGCGGGGCCAGGGCCGGGGTCGGGGTCGGGGTCGGGGTCGGGGTCGGGGTCGGGGTCGGGGTCGGGGTCGGGGTCGGGGCTCCGGGTGCGGTGGCGCCCGGGGCTCCCGCCGGGGTGCCCGGCAGGGTCGCCGGGGTGTCGGCGCCGGCCAGGCGGTCGGCCCAGTAGGCGCGGTCGGCCGGGTACTCCTCGCCGTTCCGGTAGGCGGCCTCCTCGGCGGCGGCCTCGGCGAGGGTGGCGAACGGGCGCGCGGCGGGTTCGGTGTTGGCGGCGTGCGCGGTGTACAGCTCGGCGACGCGCCCGCCGAGGAGGTTCAACGCGTAGGCGTCGACGGCGAGATGGTGGATCCGCCGGTACCACTGGTACCGGTCGTCGGCGAGACGGATCAGCGCGTGGGTGAACAGCGGGCCCTCGGCGAGGTCGGCCGGGCGGGCGAGGTCGGCGCGCATCCAGGCCTCGGCCTCGGCGGCCGGGTCGTGCGCGGCGCGCAGGTCGAGGTGGTGCAGCGGCCAGCGGCGGCCGGGGCGCGGCCGCTGGCGGGGCGTGCCGTCCGGGCCGGTGACGACGACGGCGCTCAGCGCCTCGGCCTCGTCGACCGCCTGCCGCAGCGCGTCCTCGAACAGGCCCTCGTCGAGCGGGCCGGTGATCTCGACGGCGTCGCCGGTGTTGTAGACCGGGCTGTCGGGGTCGAGTGACTGCGCGTACCAGATGGCGGCCTGGGCGGCGAGCAGCGGGACATCGACGGCCTGGGTTTCGACGGCAGGCATGGTTCGGAGTGCTCCTCGGGGTCCGGCGAACGAAACGCCTAGTTAGGTTAGCCTAATCTAACTTCATCCGATCTGGTCAACGGTCCCCCAGCACGGGGGCCCTGACATCCCGGAGGCGCCGTCCATGCCCCTGACCGCGACCAAACAGGCCGTCCACGAACGCGTCCACGCACACCGCGCGGAGCTGCTCGCGCTCAGCCACCGCATCCACGCCCACCCCGAGACCGCGTTCGAGGAGCACCGCGCGGCCGCCTGGTGCGCCGAACTCCTGCGCGCCCACGGCTACATCGTCACCGTGCCCGCGCACGGACTGGACACCGCGTTCACCGCGAGCCTCGGCAGCGGACCGGTCACCGTCGCACTCGTCTGCGAGTACGACGCGCTGCCCGAACTCGGGCACGCCTGCGGACACAACCTGATCGCCGCCGCCGGCCTCGGCGCGGCGCTCGGCCTCGCCCCGTACGCCGACCAACTCGGGCTCACCGTACGGGTGATCGGCGCGCCGGCCGAAGAGCGCGGAGCCGGAAAGGCACTGCTGCTGGAGGCGGGCGCCTTCGACGGCGTGGACGCGGCGATGATGGTGCACCCCTGCCCGGTCGAAGTCGCCGACTTCCGCTCCTTCGCGCTCGGCACCCTCTCCGTCCGCTACACCGGCCGCGCCGCCCACCCGAGCCTCAACCCGCACGAGGGCCGCAACGCCGCCGACGCGCTCACCGTCGCCCAGGTCGCCCTCGGGCTGCTGCGCCAGCACCTCCCGCCGCAGTGGCGGGTGCACGGCATCACCACGGCCGCCGGCACCGCGCCCAACCTGATCCCCGACAGCGCGAGCGCGGAGTACGAGATCCGCGCCTCGGCGGCCGAGGACCTCGCGCAGTTGCGCGCCCGGGTCGAGGACTGCTTCCGGGCCGGGGCGCTCGCCACCGGCTGCGAGGTGACGCTCGACCGGCCCGAACCGGACTACCTGGACATGCGCTCCGACCCCGCCCTGCTCGCCCTCTGGCGGGCCAACGCGGCGGCGCTCGGCCGACCGGAGCCGGTCGAGAGCGGGCCGTTCGCCTGCACCGACATGGGCAACGTCTCCCACGCCGTGCCCGCCATCCACCCGGTACTGGACATCACCGGCGGCGCCTGCGCCCCGCACGAGGCCGCGTTCGCCGAGGCCGCAGTGGGAGCGGAGGCCGACCAGGCGGTGCTGGACGGCGCGGTCGCCATGGCGTGGACGGCGGCGGACCTGGCGGCGGGGCGGGCGAGGGGGCGGGCGACGAACACCTGACGCCCGACCCCTGACACCTGACGGCTGACAGATGACAACTTTCAGATAACAGATTTCAACATCTGTTATCTGAAAGTTGTTCGCTGAAAGTTGTCATCTGTTCGCCCTCGCCCTCGCCCCCCTCGCCCCCCGCCCCCTGCCCCCACCCCCGTCAGCCGCCCAGCAGCGCCGCCGACGTCGCCCGCACCGCCGTGACGCCCAGTTCCCTCACCAGCCCCCCGACCTCCCCCGGCCGCTGCGGGTCGGCCAGCACCACGGCGGCGCCGGTCCGCAGCGGCCAGAGGAACTCCCAGAGCGGCAGGCCCAGTTGCAACACCCGGTCACCCGGGCCGAGCGGGTGGGCCGCCTGTAGCTCACGCACCCGGCGGTCGGCCTCGGCATGGGTGAGCCGGACGGCAGCCGGGCGCCCGCCCGGGCCGTACCCGACGCAGAGCAGGTGCTGCGGCGTGAGCGCCCGGGGCGGGTCGGTGGCCAGCTCGCCGTCCACGTCCAGCCCGGCCACTGCCTCCGGCACCCCCTCCCCCAGCACGCAGACCGGCGCTGCCTCCGCGAGCATCCGCTCCCGGCGTCCGGGCGCGTCCGCCGGGTCCAGCGGCAGGTACGCCGCGCCGGACTTGGCGACCGCCAGCAGCGCGGTCAGCAACTCCGCCGGGCGGCGGGCCGGCGCGAGGCCGACCACCGCCCCGGGCCGGGCGCCGCGCGCGGCCAGGGCGCGGGCCAGCCGGTTGGCCGCGGCGTTCAGGTCCCGGTACGTGACGACCTGGCCGCCCGCGAGCAGCAGCGCGGGCGCGTCCGGCGTCCGGGCCGCCTGCGCCTCGACCGGCCCCACGACGGTGGTCGGCGGGTACTTCGCCGCCCGGCCCGTACGCGGGGGTGCCTGCGGCCCGGCGGCCCCCAGCGCCGCGGCCTCCAGCAGCACGGCCTCCATCAGGCCACACCGAGCAGTGCGGCCCAGGCCTCGACGGCCGGGCGCTCGGCCAGTTGCACGAACGCGACCTCGACGCCCTCGGCCCGCCAGCGTTCGGCGAGCGCCATCAGCCGGACCGAGTCCAGGCCCCAGTCGGCCAGGTTCTCGTCCAGCGGGATGTCCGCCGGGTCCTCGCCGAGCAGGTCGGCGACCTCGGCCCGGATCCGCTCCACGGTGAAGG
This sequence comes from Kitasatospora sp. NPDC086801, assembly GCF_044745805.1. Taxonomy (NCBI): domain Bacteria; kingdom Bacillati; phylum Actinomycetota; class Actinomycetes; order Kitasatosporales; family Streptomycetaceae; genus Kitasatospora; species Kitasatospora sp. NPDC086801. Next base: position 136,217 of record NZ_JBIVAX010000008.1, on the reverse strand, counting down.
CCATGCCCGTCACTTCCCTTCCAGCATCGCGAGCACGGCGTCGGTGGTGGTGACCTGCCCGCAGCGGCCGGCCACCCAGGAGAGCGCCGCGCGGTGCTCTTCCGGGCCGAAGTCGGCGACCGCGTCGGCCACCACGAAGGCCGGCAGGTCGCGCATCCAGGCGTCGCAGGCGGTGGCCTGCACCCCGATGTGCGCGTACACGCCGGTGATCACCAGCTGGTCCCGGCCCTGCTCGCGCAGCAGCCGGTCCAGGTCGGTGCGCACGAAGGCGCTGTACTTCCACTTGGTGAGCAGCGTGTCGCCCGGCGCGGGGGCGACGGCGTCGGCGATCGCCGTCGCGCGCGGGTCGTCCGGGATGCCCGGGCCCCAGAATTCCTGCTGGAGGCCGCGTTCGGCCGGGCTCTGCCCGCCGGGCTGGGCCGAGTAGAGCACCGGTATGCCGTGGGCGCGGGCCGCCGCGGCCAACCGGCCGACGTTCCCGAGGAGTTCGGGCACCGGCGCGGCGGCGGCGTCGAAGGCGTCCAGGAAGTGGTTCTGCAGGTCGTGCACCAGCAGCACGGCGCGGGCCGGATCGACCGTCCACTCGACCCGGTTGGCGGGCAGTTCGGTGGCGGCGGGCAGAGGATAGGAGGGAATGCGGGGCAGGCCCACGGTGGTCTTTCCTTCAGTGAGTAGGGAGTGCGGCCGCGATGGCGGCGCGCAGGTCCTTCTTGCTGACCTTGCCGATGCCGGTGGCGGGGAAGGCGTCGACGAACTCGACCCGGTCCGGCACCTTGTACTCGGCCAGTCCACGCTGCCGCACGAAGCGCTTCAACTCGATGCTCTTCGGCGGCTGTTCGCGGTGGTCGGTGCGCAGGACGACGTAGGCGCAGGTGCGTTCGCCGAGGTAGGGGTCGGGCATCGACACCACCGCCGCGTCGTGCACGGCGGGGTGGGCGAGCAGGTGGTTCTCGATCTCCTCGGCGGCGACCTTCTCGCCACCCCGGTTGATCTGGTCCTTGGCCCGGCCCTCGACCACCAGGTGGCCGGTCGGGGTGCGGCGGACGAGGTCGCCGGTGCGGTAGAAGCCGTCAGCTGTGAAGGAGTTGGCGTTGTGCCCGGGCGCGTTCCAGTAGCCGCGGATGGTGTACGGGCCGCGGGTGAGCAGGTGCCCGGTGGCGCCGTCGGGCAGGTCCCGGTCCTGGTCGTCGACCACCCGGACCTCGTCGTCCGGGGAGATCGGCCGGCCCTGGGTGGTGGTGATCAGCTCCTCCGGGTCGTCCAGGCGGGTGTAGTTGACCAGCCCCTCGGCCATCCCGAACACCTGCTGGAGCGTGCAGCCGAGCACCGGGCGCACCCTCCGGGCGGCCTCGGCGCTGAACTTGGCGCCGCCGACCAGCAGCACCTCCAGGCTGTCCAGGTCACCCGCACCGGGGCTGCCCGCGTCGCGTTCGGCGGCGTCCAGCCAGAGCAGGGCCAGCGGCGGCACCAGCCCGGTGATGGTCACGCCCTCGCGCTCGATCAGCGGGAAGGCCGTCTCCGGGTTGGGCCGCGGGCACAGCACCACTCGGCCGCCCGCGTACAGCGTGCCGAGCGAACCGGGTGAGCTGAGCGGGAAGTTGTGGGCGGCGGGCAGCGCGCACAGGTAGACGCTGTCCTCGTCGAGCGCGCACAGGTCGACCGAGCCGCGCAGCGAGTAGATGTAGTCGTCGTGGGTGCGCGGGATCAGCTTGGGCACACCCGTGCTGCCGCCGGAGAGCTGGAGGAAGGCGACGCTCCCGGGCTCCGGCTCCTCGGCCGGACCGGGCCCGTCGCAGGGCACGTCGGACAGCCGCAGGTGCTCGCCCGGATCGTCCCCGGCCACCAGGACCAGCCGCAGAGCCGGGCTCTCCGCCTGGACGCGGGAGGCGAGTTCGCGGTAGTCGAAGCCGTTGTCGACGGCCGCGACGACGTATCCTGCCGCCCCGGTGAAGGAGCAGAAGTGGCCGATCTCGGTGGCGCGGTGGGCGGGCAGTGCGAAGACCGGCAGCGCGCCGATCCGGAACAGCGCGAAGACCACCTCGAAGAACTCGGCCACGTTGGGCAGTTGGACCACCACGCGGTCGCCGCGCCCGATTCCCCGGGCGAGCAGCCCGGCGGCCATCCGGTCGGCGCGGCGGTCGAGTTCGGCGTACGTCCAGCGCCGCCCCTCCCCCGCCGGGTCGACGATCGCGACCCGCTCGCCGTGCGCGGCGGCGCGCTCGCGCAGCATCCGCCCGAAGGTCTCGCCGCGCCAGTACCCGGCGGCCCGGTAGCGCGCGGCGAACTCGGTGGGGTACGGGGTGAAGGCCGGCTCCTGAAGGGAGGTTCGTTCCTGGGTGGAGGCCCGCTCCCGGCTAGAGACCTGCTCCCGGGTCGGGGCCTGCTCCGGCGCCGTCACCGCGACACCCCCGCCGCGTCCAGGAAGGTGCGGAACTTGGCACTGGTCTCGGCGAGTTCGTCCTCCGGCCGGGAACGGTCGACGACGCCCGCACCCGCGTACACCCGCAGGGTCCGCTCGTCCGCCTCCGCGCAGCGGATGGTGACCACCCACTCGCCGTCGCCGTCCGCGTCGCCCCAGCCGACCATGCCGGTGTACAGGCCGCGGTCGAAGGGCTCGACCTCGCCGATCACCCGCCGGGCGACGGCCGTCGGCGTGCCGCAGACCGCCGGGGTCGGGTGCAGGGCGGTGGCCAACTCCAGGGCGGAGACCGCCGGATCGGCCAGTTCGCCGGTGATGGAGGTGGCCAGGTGCCACATCGCGGCGGTGCGAACCACGGTCGGCCGCGCCGGCACGTCCAGGGTGCGGCAGTACGGCGCCAGCGCGGCGCGGATCGCGTCCACCACGACGGCGTGCTCGTGTAGGTCCTTGGGCGATTCCAGCAGCGCGGCGGCGCGCCGGACGTCCTCCCCGAGGTCGGCACTGCGCGGCACCGAGCCGGCCAGCGGGTTGGCCAGGACGGCCGTTCCGCGCCGGGAGAGCAGGAGTTCGGGGCTGGCGCCGATCAGCGTCCGCCCGCCGCCGGCCGGGACGGCGAAGGTGTAGCCGCCCGGATCGCGGCGGCCCAGCCGCTGGAGGATCGCGGGCAGGTCCAGCGGGCGGTCGGCGCTCAGCTCCAGCGTGCGGGCCAGCACGACCTTGCTCAACTCGCCACCGCGCAGCCGCTCGACGACCGCCGCGACGCCCGTGCCGTACGCGGCCGGCTCGGGGATCGGACGCACCTGCCAGTCGATCAGCTCGGCCGGCGGCGCGGGCAGCGCGATCAGCGGGTCGTCGCGCAGCGCCCCGGCTCTACGGACTCTCTCGGGGACGGCGAGTTCGACCCGGCTGTCGTGGTCGAACGCCACCGCGCCGACCACCAGCGGCCGTTCGACCCCGGCGCGGCGGGCTTCGGCCAGCGTCGCGGCGACCCGGACGGGCAGCGGGCGCCCGTCCTGCGGGACCCGGGCATGCACCCCGGCGGTGAGCAGGGTGCGGGTCGGCGAGGCGAAGAACGCCTCGTCGGCCGCGGCCCGGTACTGGCCGAGCAGGCCGCTGGCCGCGCCGATGGCGGCGTGGTCGGGTCCTGGGGTGGAAGCGTCGGCGGGCCCGGCGGGGGCCGGGGCGGCGGGGGCGGGAGCGGCGTGCTCGGCGACACCCCCGGCGGGGGCGTGGTGCACCGTGGTCACCGTGAAGTCTCCAGTCTGGGACGGTCTGGACGATCTGGGCGTCGGGGAGGGGCGTCGGGGAGGGAGGTCAGGGCATGGCGAGCACCGGGGGTTGCCCGGGAGCGCGGAGGGAGGCGGCAAGAGGAGCGGGGGGACGACGACAGCGGGGACAGCGCAAGCGGTCAGGCGCGCAGGGTGGCGCCACCGTCGACGTAGAGGTCGTGCATGGTGATGTGCCGGGCCCGGTCGGAGGCCAGGAAGACCACCGCATCGGCGATGTCGGCGGGCGCGGCGATCCGCCCGATCGGGATGCCGACCCGCCAGGCGCCCAAGTCGCCGTCGATGACCCGCCGTTCGGCGGCCTCGGCATCCTCGCCCCAGAGCGCGCGCTGCATCTCGGTGTCGGTCGAGCCGGGCGAGACGATGTTGCACCGCACGCCGGAGCGGGCGAGTTCCAGCCCGAGGCAGCGGGTGAACATGGTGGCCGCCGCCTTGGACGCCGCGTACGCGGCCATCCCGGCGCGCGGCACCCCGGCGGCGTTGGAGCCGACGGTGACCACGGCGCCGCGGCCGCGGTCAGCCATCCGGCGGCCGACCGCGCGGCCGGTGTGGAAGACGCCGGTGGTGTTGACCGCGAAGGTCTCCGCCCAGTCCTGGTCGGTGAGTTCGACGACGGGTGCGGTGCGCAGGATCCCGGCGACGTTCACCAACGTTCCGATCGGCCCGAGTTGGCGCTCGATCAGCTCGACCGTGTCGTCCACCGCCCGGCCGTCGGCGACGTCCAGGACGTACGGGTGCACGGCCGGCGACTCCCCCGCGAGGGCCGCGAGCGGGCCGGGGTTGCGGTCCACCGCCGCGACGACGGCCCCCTCGGCGACCAGCGCCCGGGCCACGGCCGCACCGATGCCCTGCCCGGCCCCGGTGACCACCGCGACGGCACCGGCGAATTCGGACTGTTGCACGGACATCCCCTCCGACCAGCAGTATTAGGTAAGCCTAACCTAACACATATGTTCGCTTACGCCGATGCCCTGTGCCGCCGTCAACTCACCGCCGGCCCCGCCGACTCCGGCCCGATCGTCGCCGCTTCCGCGACTCATCGAGGCGAGACGAGACGTTCCGTCTCGCCGCTCCGGACCGAACCGCCCGCGGCCACGGTCGCGGTGCTGCGACGGTCGGAGGGGCGGCGAACTGCCGGATGGCAGCCGGGAGCTGCGGACGGCTCCCGGTCGCTCACGAGAGGACCACGGGCCCCCGGAGGCGACTCAGCCCGTCGCGCCCGTCGCGCCCGCCGCCGGAGCCGCCGTGCCTGCCGGAGCCACCGCGCCCGCCGGGGCCGGGGTGAGACCGGTGCAGCCCCGGAGGGCGTCGCGGCGCTTGCGGGCCGCTTCGGCGGTGGCGCCGGAGGCCGGGACGGGGACGCCCTTGTCGTCGATGGTGGCCGGGGCGAAGGCCTCGCCGGTGACCTTGCCGTCGCTGGTGAGGGTGAGGGTGGTGACGCCGGTCTCGTTGGAGAAGGCGTAGTTGGAGGTGCCGTACCAGAGGAAGTTGCCGAAGCCGTAGCCGATGTAGGTGTTGCCGAGCATGCCCGAGCCGACCATGGTGTGCGCGTGGGTGCCGACCACGGCGGTGGCGCCGGCGGTGGCGAGCTTCTTGGCGATGGCGGTCTGCGGGCCGGTGGGGCAGGCCTTCCCCTCGTCGCCCCAGTGCAGGTAGACGAGGACGACGGACGCCTGCTGCTTGGCCGCCTCGACCGCCTTGACCAGCGCGGGGACGTCCAGCGCGGAGGCGATGCCCGGCTTGTTGGCGCCGGCCCGCCACTTCTGGTTGGTGAGGTCCTCGACCTGGCTGGCGGCGACGACGGCGACCTTCACACCGCGCACGGTGGTGACGTACGGCGCGTACGCCTCCTTCGCGTTGCGGCCGACGCCGACGACCGGGATCGGCGAGGAGTCCTTGGCGGCGAGGGTGTCGGTGAGGCCGTCGGCGCCGAAGTCGACGGCGTGGTTGTTGGCCATGGAGACGACGTCGACGCCGGAGTCCTTGAGCGCCGAGAGCGCCTTGGGCGAGGTACGGAAGGTGTAGGTCTTCGGCTCGGGGGCGCCGCGCCCGGTGATCGCCGTCTCCAGGTTGAGGACGGACAGGTCGGCGTCGGCGAGCGTCCGGGAAAGCGGGCCGAGGGCCTGCTCGGGTGGCTGGACGGCGAGCCGGGCCTCGGTGCGGCCCTCGAAGTGGACGTCTCCGGCGAACGCGACGGTGATGCTGCCGTCGGGGCGGGGTGCGGCGTTCTTCCCGGCGGCGGTTCCGGAGGGCACCGCGCCCGGGGCGGTGGGCGTGCCCACCGCCCCACCGGAGGAGGCCGTCGAGCCCGACGCGGCGGCCGGCGCCGGGGCTGGGTCATCGGGCCCGCAGGCGGCGACGGCCGTCAGGCCGACGAACAACGCGACGGCGGCCGCGGCACGGCGCATGAGTGGTCCCCCCGGGGTCGATCCAGAAGCGGTCAGCCTACGGCACGGCTTTCGCACCCATCCGGCTCGGATCCGCAACATTTCGAGCACAGGACGGCACGGCGGCGCACCCGCCCCCACCAAGGACTGGAGGACCGAACATCGAGGACTGAGCGCCGCCCCGGCGCGGTAGGGGATCGCGGTAGGGATCGCGGTAGGAGGTAGGAGGTAGGAGATCGCGGTAGGAGATGCTGAACCACCCGCGTCCGCCAGAGCCTGGAGCCGCACCCACCCATGGACGACACCGAGACCACCGCCTCCGTCGGCCCCACCCCCGCCGGCCGCCCACCCGCCGACTTCACCCCCGCCGAGCGCGCCCGCGGCCGCGCGCTGCGCCGCGCCCAGCTGCCCTGGGCGCTGGGCGGGCGGCTGGCGGGCCTGGCGCTCACCCTGCTGCTCGGCCTGACCCAGGCCGGCGCCGGCCTGGTCTCGACCGTCGGCGGCTGGTCCGGCGGCTCCCGGACTGCCGGGGTGCTGGCGGGCGCGGCGGCCCTGGTGGTGCTCGGACAGGCGTTGCAGCTGCCGTTCGGCGCCCGGTTGCGGGCGGTCCGGTCCCGGTACGGGCTGGTGACGCAGGGCTGGGCCGGCTGGGCTATGGACGCGCTGCGCGGCCTGGGGCTGGCCCTGGTGCTGGTCCTTCCGCTCGCGCTCGGACTGTTCGCGCTGACCGCCTGGTCGCCGCGGCACTGGTGGCTGCCGGCGGCGGGCGCGGCGGTGGTGCTGACGGCGGCGCTGTCCTTCCTGCACCCGCTGCTGATCGAGCCGGTGTTCAACCGCTTCACTCCGATGCCGCCGGGCCCGCTGCGCAGTGCCCTGCTGGCGCTGGCCGAGCGGGACGGCGTACGGGTGCGGGACGTCCTGGTGGCGGACGCCTCGCGGCGGACCACCGCGCTCAACGCGTACGTCTCGGGGCTGGGCGCGACCCGCCGGATCGTCGCGTACGACACGCTGCTGTCGACGGCCACGCCGCGCGAGGTGGAACTGGTGGTGGCGCACGAGCTGGGCCACGTGAAGCACCGGGACGTACCGTTCGGCACCTTGCTGGGCGCGGTGGGCGCGGCCGCGGCGGTGGCCCTGCTGGGGGTGCTGAGCACCTGGCGGCCGCTGTTGTCGGCGGCGGGCGCGGCCGATGCGGCCGATCCGCGGGCGCTGCCGCTGCTGGCGGCGTGCGCGGCGCTGCTGGGGGCGTTGTCGGGGCCGGCGCAGTGCGCGGTGAGCCGCCGGATCGAGGCCAGGGCGGACCGGCACGCACTCGAACTGACTGCGGACGCCGAGCAGTTCGTCGCGATGCAACGCAGACTGGCCTTGGCGAACGTCTCCGATGTCGACCCGCCGAGGGCGCTTGAGCTACTGTTCGCCACTCACCCGAGTGCGACCCGCCGGATTGCCGCCGCCCGCGCCTGGCAGGCCACTCAGGGACAGGCGGCCCCGGAGCGGCGCGCGGACCCGGGGGAATCCGTTGTATAGTGCAACAAATATCGAGGAGGTAGGAACGCCCGTGCCCGGCCGCCAGTCGTCCATCGACGCCATCCAGCGCGAGCTGACCGCCTTCGCCCGGCGCGCCCGGCACAAGGCCTCCCAGCTGCACCCCGACCTCTCCCTGGTCACCTACAGCATCCTCGACCTGATCACCGAGCGCGGCGGCTGCCGGGCCGCCGACGTGGCCGCCCACTTCATGCTCGACAAGTCCACCGTCAGCCGCCAGGTCACCGCCCTGGAGAAGCTCGGACTGCTGCGGCGCGAGGCCGACCCGGACGACCAGCGCGGCCAGATCCTGCGCGCCACCGAGGCCGGGCTCACCCTGCTGCAGGACGCCAACGAGCAGCGCCGGCTGGCCTTCACCGCCCGCTTCACCGACTGGTCCGACGAGGACGTCGCCCGCTTCGCCGACTACCTGGCCCGCTACGGCGAAGAGGGCTGAGCCCCCCGCCGCGCACCGCCCCGACCCGGGTCGGCACACCGTCCCGACCGGCTCCGAGTGCCGCCCGGGGTGCGCCCCACCGCCCCGACGGTGTACAGAGGAAAGGTGCCCCTACGGCAGCGTCCCCGTGACCTGCGTCCCCGCTACCGCCCGCGCGACCGCCGCCGCTTCTGGCGGACCGACCGTCGCGCGCTGACGGCGCTGTCGCTCGCGCTGATCGTCGTGATCACCGTCGTCGACATCGCCTCCCCCGCGCAGATCCACCTCGGCCCGCTGCTGATCGTCGCCCCCGCCCTGACCGCCTCCTTCGCCGGCGCCCGGGCCACCGCCGGGGTCGCCCTGCTGGCCCTCGCCGCGCTCACCGTCATCGGCATCACCCGGGACGGCCTCACCAGCGCCAACATCGAGACCCAGCTGGGCGCACAGCTCGTCGTCTCCGCCCTGATCGTCGGACTGCGGACGCTGCGCGAACGGTACGAGCGCGAGCTGGCCCAGGTCCGCTCGGTGTCCGAGGCCGCCCAGCGGGTGCTGCTGCGCCCGCTGCCGGACCGGATCGGGCCGCTGCACCTGGCCGCCGTCTACCTGGCCGCCGAGGCCGAGGCGCAGGTCGGCGGCGACCTGTACGCGGCCGCCCGCACCACCACCGGCACCCGGCTGCTGGTCGGCGATGTCCGCGGCAAGGGCCTGTCCTCGCTCGGCGACGCGGCCCTGCTGCTCGGCGCCTTCCGCGCCGCCGCCCACCTGCACGCCGACCTGCCCGGGCTCGCCGCCTACCTGGACGGCAGCGTCTGCTGGGACCTCGCCCAGCTCGGCGAACAGGCCCGCCGGCGCCGGCTGGGCGGCGAGGACCCGGACGAGGCGGCCCCGCCGGAGGACGGCGGCGAGTCCTTCATCACCGCCGTCCTGCTCGACATCCCCGACGACGGCACGGCGGTCCGGCTGATCGACTGCGGCCACCCGCCCCCGCTGCTGCTGCGCCCCGGTGGCATCACCACGATCTCCGCCCGCCACCCGGCGCCGCCGCTGGGCCTGGGCGAGCTCGCCCCGGTCCGGTACGAGGTGGAGACCTTTCCGTTCCACCCCGGCGACCGGCTGCTGATCTACACCGACGGCGTGATCGAGGCCCGCGACGCCGACCGGCGCTTCTACCCGCTCACCGACCGCGTCACCGCCTGGCAGGACGAACGCCCGACCGCCCTGCTCCAGCACCTGCGCCGCGACCTGCTCGCCCACGTCGGCGGCCGGCTGGACGACGACGCGGCGATGGTCGTCGTCGAGCGGCTCCCCCGGCTCCCCTAGCTCCCCCGGCTCCCCCGGCTCCCTCCCCTGGCTCCCCTGTCGCGAACACCGGGGGCTGACGGCTACTGCGCGAGGTAGCCGCCGTCGACGGGCAGCACCGCGCCGGTGATGAAGGAGGCGTCGTCGGAGGCGAGGAACAGGACGGCGGCCGCGACCTCCGCCGGGGCCCCGAGGCGGCCCATCGGGTGGCGCTTCTCGATCGCCGCGAGGTATTCGGTCCCGCCGGGTTCGTCGTACAGGCGGGCGACGCGGTCGGTGGCGATGGTGCCGGGGGCGACGGCGTTGATCCGGATGCCGCGGTCGGCCCATTCGACGGCGAGGTGCCTGGTGAGGCCGGAGGCGACGAACTTTGCGGGCCCGTACACCGCCTGGCCGCGCTGGCCGGCCTCGCCGGAGATGGAGGAGACGCAGACGATCGCCCCGCCGGGCCGGTCCTGGGCGGCCATCGCCTGGATGCCGTACTTGCAGGTGAGGAACATGCCGCGGCCGTCGACGGCCATGACCTCGTCCCAGTCCTCGGCGGTGGCCTCGGTGACCTCCATGAGCGGAATCACCCCGGCGTTGGCCACCAGGACGTCGAGGCGGCCGTACCGTTCGACGGCGGCCTCGACCATCCGGCGGGCGTCCTCGTCGCGGGCCACGTCGCCGACCACCGTGCTGACGGCCCGCGGGAACCGGTCGGCCAGTCGGCGCAGGCCCTCGACGTCGATGTCCGCGCCGACCACCGACGCGCCCTCGCGCACGAAGCGTTCGGCGACGGCCCGGCCGATGCCGTTGGCCGCGCCCGTCACCACGCAGGACCGCCCGGCCAGGCGGCCCGCCGACACCCCTGATTCGCTCTCAGTCACCATGCCACCGGACTCTACCGATTCCGCGTCAGGAAGCCCGGTGCATCGACCAGTTGACCAGTGCACCGGGCCGGCTGCCGGGGTCGTCGAGGACCCCGGCAGCCGTGGCTCAGACCGTGAGCACGATCTTGCCGCGCAGGTGCCCGTGCTCGCTGATCCGGTGCGCCTCGGCCGCCTCCGCCAACGGCAGCACCTGGTGCAGCGGCAGCCGCAGGGTGCCCGCCCCGTGCAGCGCCAGCACGGCGGCGTAGGCGCGCTGGTGGTAGGGCTCGACGCCCTCCGCCCCGCCGCTGAAGCGGACGCCGTACTCGGCGGAGCCCGCGAAGTCGACGATCGTCACCACCCGGTCCGCGGAGCCGGTCAGCTCGATGGAGAGCGGCAGCACCCCGCCCTTGCCCGCCGCGTCCAGCGCCCGGTCCACCCCGCCCGGGGCGGCGGCCCGCACCCGGTCCGCCAGGCCGTCGCCGTAGGCCACCGGGATCGCGCCCAGCTCGCGCAGGTAGGCGTGGTTGGCCTCGCCGGCGGTGCCGACCACGGTGATCCCGCGCGCCCGGGCCAGTTGCAGCAGCAGGGTGCCGACCCCGCCGGCCGCGCCGTGCACCAGCAGCGTCTCGCCGGCCCGCACGCCCAGGACGCCGAGCACCCGCTCGGCGGTCTCGGCCGCCACCGGGATCGCCGCGGCCTCCTCCCAGCTCAGCGAGGCGGGCTTGCGGGCCAGCAGGTCGGCGTCGACGAGCGCCTGCTCGGCGTACGCGCCGCCCATGACGGCGCCGAACACCTCGTCGCCGGGCGCCCAGGCGGTCACGTCCGCGCCGACGGCCTCCACCACGCCGGCCAGCTCGTAGCCGCCGACGTGCGGGAAGGAGATCGGGAAGGCCTCCACCATCGAGCCGCTGCGCACCTTGTGGTCCAGCGGGTTGACGCCCACCGTGCGGACCGCGACCCGCACCTGGCCGGGGCCCGGGGCGGGCAGCTCGACGTCGGTCGGGCGCAGCACGTCCACGCCGCCGTACTCGGAGAAGGCGATTGCCTTGGTCATGGAATGTCCTTGCTGGTTCGGTGAGTTGTTTCTTCCGACGGCTCCATCCTGAATCGTCGGGAGTGGCCGGCAGGCCCGCCTTTCGGACGGTTCGACCTGTCCGAACGGCCAGGCCGCCGCCCCGGCCCCCGGGCTAGGCTGGCCGGCATGGGCGACGGCGTCGGGGCGGGCAAGGGCGTGGGCGGCGAGACGGGCGAGGGCGGCGTGACGGGTAGCGCGGACGAGCGGTGGCGGCAGCACTGGGGCCGCCCCGAGGAGGCGCTGGCACGGGCCGTCGAGGTGTTGCGCACGCCCCGGCCGCACCTGATGGACCGGCTCTCCGAGGTGGTCGCCACCCTCGTCCCGCACATGGCGATCGCCCAGCTCAGCGGCATCTGCACCTACTCCCCCACGCTCGCCTACGGCCCGCCCGAGCTGACCGGGGCCGTCAGCGGCCTGGAGCTCGCCAGGCTGTCCGAGGTGACCACCTCCGCGACGGCCGACGGTCGGGCCTGGCAGGGCGAGGCGCAGCTCGCCGGGCGGGCGCGGTCCGTCGTGGTGGTCACCGCGTCGGCGTCGGACGCCACCACCGCGGTGCTGGTGCTGGTCCGGGACGGCGGAGCCGACCCGGTGGCGGCCGGGGCGCTCGCCGTCCTCCAGCAGCTGTGGGACCTGGTCACCACCCACTCGCACCACCGCGCCACCGACGCCGGCCCCACCCACGCAGTGGCCTCCCGCGCCTCCGCCAACGCCCGGGCCCGGGCGATCGCCGAGTTCACCGGCGTCCACGGCGCGGCGCTCACCGCGGTCCTCGCGCCGCTGCGCTCCGCCGCACTGGACGACGCCACCGCGCGCCGCGCCGCCACCGAGCTGGCGGTGACGGCCCTGCTCGACCTGCGCCGGGGCGCCGACCTGGACCGGGCGCTCAGCGAGGAGCCCGCCGACGCCGCGTTCGCCCGGCTCGACCAGCAGCTGCGCCCGCTGCTGCGGCACACCCGGGTGCGGCTGGACGTGGCGCCGCCGGCGGAGGCCGCCCGGTCCGTACCGGCGGACACCGCGCACGCCGTCCGGGACGCCGTCCGGGCGGCCGTCCTCGTGATGCTGGAGCAGGACGCCCTGACCCGGCTGCACGTGAGCTGGCGGTTCACCGGTGACACGCTGCGGGCGGTGGTGCGGGACGACGGCCCCGGCCTGCTGGCCGCCGACGCGCTGGCCGTCCACCGCACCGCCGACCGGATCGCCGCCCTCGGCGGGCGCTGCGCCATCGAGGCCGTCCCCGGCTGGGGCACCACGGTGAGCGTCGACCTGCCGCTCGGCCTGCCCGAACCGCCGCGCGCCACCGACCCGTTGGACGGCCTCCAGCCGCGCGAGCTGGAGGTGCTCGACCAGCTGGCCCAGGGCCGGCGCAACCGGGACATCGCCGCGGCGCTGCACATCAGCGAGTCGACGGTGAAGTTCCACGTCGCCAACATCCTGGCCAAGCTCGGCGTCTCCTCGCGCGGCGAGGCGGCGGCCCTGGCCCACCGGGCGGGGCTGCCGAGCACCCCGGCCCTGCACGTGGCGTCCTGAGAAGATCACGAGATGACCGAGATGACCGAGATGACCGAGACGGCCGAACCGACGACCCCCTGGGACCCGACCGCCCCCGGTGTGCTGCGCCTGCCCTCCGGCCGCCTGCTGCGCGGGCGCGGCCTCAGCCGCCCGCTGCCGCCCGGCCCGCACCCCGCCTTCGGGCTCTACCTGCTGGGCCGCCCGCCGAAACCGCTCCCGTGGGAGGCCCGTTGGGTGCGCTGGCCCGACTTCCGGCTCCCCGCCGACCGGGCGGACGCGACCGACGCCTTCCGCGAGGCCTGGCGGCGGTCGGCGACCGAACGCGTCGAACTCGCCTGCGCCGGCGGCCACGGCCGCACCGGCACCGCCCTCGCCCGCCTCGCGATCCTGGACGGCGTCCCGGCCGCCGAGGCCGTCGCGTACGTCCGGGAGCACTACGACCGGCACGCGGTGGAGACGCCCTGGCAGCGCCGCTTCGTGGAGCGGTCCGCCTGAACGGCCGACCCGGCGGCCACGAGCGGGGATCCCGGCCCGGTGACCCGACTGCACCACGTGCGACGGTCACCCGGCCGTACCCGCGTGCGGCGGTCACCCGGCCGCACCTGCGCGCGACGGTTCGAACTGGCGTGTCCGGCGCACGGGGGGTGGCCGCGCCACGGCAGTGACCCGTTCGGGCTCCGCGCGCCCTACCGGGGGTCACGAGCCGCAGGAATGATGAGCGGACCGCACGTGATCCAGACGACTCCGCACCCCTGCCCCGGCAGGCGGACCTGCGGTGGAAGGAGCCCACGTTGTTGCTGCTCATCTCCCCGGACGGCGTCGAGGAGGCCCTCGACTGCGCGAAGGCGGCGGAGCACCTCGACATCGTCGACGTCAAGAAGCCGGACGAGGGCTCGCTCGGTGCGAACTTCCCGTGGGTCATCAGGGAGATCCGTGACGCCGTCCCGGCGGACAAGCCGTTGTCCGCCACCGTGGGGGACGTCCCGTACAAGCCCGGCACGGTGGCCCAGGCGGCGCTCGGTGCGGCCGTCTCCGGCGCCACGTACATCAAGGTCGGCCTCTACGGGTGCACGACGCCCGAACAGGCCGTCGACGTCATGCGAGGGGTCGTCCGGGCCGTGAAGGACTACCGGCCGGACGCGTTCGTCGTCGCCTCGGGCTACGCCGACGCCCACCGGATCGGCTGCGTCAACCCGCTCGCGCTGCCCGACATCGCCCGTCGCTCCGGCTCCGACGCGGCCATGCTCGACACCGCGATCAAGGACGGGACCCGGCTGTTCGACCACGTTCCGCCCGAGGTCTGCGCGGAGTTCGTCCGGCTGGCCCACGAAGCCGATCTGCTCGCCGCCCTCGCGGGCAGCGTCAAGGCGGCGGACCTCGGCACGCTGACCCGCATCGGCACGGACATCGTGGGGGTGCGCGGGACCGTCTGCGAGGGCGGCGACCGCACCACCGGACGGATCCGGCCGCAGCTGGTGGCCGCCTTCCGGGCGGAGATGGACCGGCACGCCCGCGAACACACGACCGTCGTCCCCGCCGCGAGGTGACCGCCGGCCTGCCGGCGAGCCGGCCCCGCCGCCCGCCCGCGGCCGACGGCGAGCGCTTCGCCGTCGTCGACCCGGCGACGGGCGAGGCCTTCGACGAGGCCCCCGACCAGCGGCCGGACGCGTTGGACGCCGTCGTCGGCCGGGCCCACGAGGCCTGGCACAGCTGGCGGGCCGCCCCCGCCGCCCGCGCCGCCGCGTTGCGCGCGGCAGCCGACGCCGTGGAGGCGGCCGGGGCCGACCTCGCCCCGCTGCTCACCCGGGAACAGGGCAAACCCCTGGCCGAGTCGGCCGCGGAGGTCGCCCGGACGGCGGCCCGCCTGCGCTACTTCGCCGACCTGGCGCCCGGGCCCCAGCCGATCACGGACGGCCGGCCGGTACGCAGCGAGATCCGCTGGCGCCCGCTGGGGCCCGTCGCCGCGATCGTCCCGTGGAACTTCCCCCTCCAGCTCGCGGCGGCGAAGTTCGCGCCCGCCCTCGCCGCCGGCAACACGGTGGTGCTCAAGCCCTCCCCCTTCACCCCCCTCGCCACCCGGCTGCTGGGGTCCGTCCTCGCCACCGCCCTCCCCGAGGGCGTCCTGACGATCGTCACCGGCCGCGAACCCCTCGGCGCCCGACTCGCCTCCCACCCGGGGATCCGCCACGTGACCTTCACCGGCTCGGTTCCCACCGGACGGGCCGTCGCGGCGGGCGCGGCCGCCTCGCTCGCCCGGGTCACCCTGGAACTGGGCGGCAACGACGCCGCCATCCTGCTGGACGACGCGGACGTGGAACGGATCGCGGACCGGCTGTTCTGGGCGGCGTTCCGCAACTGCGGGCAGGTCTGCATGGCGGTCAAGCGCGTCTACGCCCCGGCCCGGCTCTACCCCCACGTGGTCGAGGCGCTCGCGCAACGGGCGAAGAGCACCGTCGTCGGCGCCGGACTCGACCCGGGCACCCAGCTGGGGCCCGTCAACAACGCCCCCCAACTGGCCAGGGTCGAGCACTACACGGCCCGGGCCCTGGCGGACGGCGCCCGAGCCGTGGCCGGTGGCCACCGACTGGACCGGCCGGGCCACTTCTTCGCCCCGACGATCCTGGCCGACGTCCCCTGCGACAGTCCGGTGGTGACGGAGGAGCAGTTCGGCCCGGTCCTGCCGGTGCTGCCGTACCGGAGCGTCGACGAGGCCGTCGAGGCGGCCAACGCCACCGGATTCGGGCTGGGCGGCTCGGTGTGGGGGACGGACCTCGACCGGGCCGAGGCGGTGGCGGACCGGCTGGAGTGCGGGACGGCGTGGATCAACCACCACGCCGAACTGTCCCTCGCCCAGCCCTTCGCGGGCGTCAAGGACAGCGGTGTCGGCGTCGCGGGCGGGCCGTGGGGGCTCTACGGGAACCTCAGGCCGTTCGTCGTGCACCGGCCGGAGGAGGTGTGACGATGAGATTCGGCGCGGCGGTGCTGCGCTCGTACGAGAGCAGGTTCGCCGTCGAGCAGGTGGTCCTGAACGGGGGGCCGGCCGACGGCGAGGTCCTGGTGAGGATCGCGGGCTGCGGGATGTGCCGGACCGATCTCGCGGTCCGGCGTTCGGCGGGCCGCTCACCCCTGCCGGCGGTGCTCGGGCACGAGGGGGCCGGGGTCGTGGTGGAGACGGGCGGTCCGGACACCGGCCTGAGCGTCGGCGACCACGTCGTGCTGAGCTTCGACTCGTGCGGACACTGCCGGAACTGCCTGGGAGCGGCCCCCGCCTACTGCGACTCCTTCGCCCCGCTCAACCTCTTCGGCGGGCGCGAGGAGAACGCCGCGCGGTTCACCGACGCGGCCGGGGGCGAACTGGCCCCCCGGTGGTTCGGCCAGTCCTCGTTCGCCGAGTACGCGATGGTTCCGGCGCGCAACGCCGTCCGGGTCGACCGATCACTGCCCGTCGAACTGCTCGGACCGCTCGGCTGCGGCTTCCTGACCGGTGCCGGAGCGGTCTTCAACTCCTTCGGCGCCGGCCCCGGCGACACCGTCGTGGTCCTCGGCGCGGGAGCGGTGGGCCTGGCCGCGGTGATGGCGGCCACGGCCGCCGGGGCGGTGACCGTGGCCGTCGACCGGTACCCCGAACGGCTGGACCTCGCCGAGCGGTTCGGCGCGATCCCGCTGCGCGCCGGACCGGCCGACCTGGCCGAGCGGATCCGGCGGCTGACCGACGGCGGCGCGCAGTACGCCCTGGACACCACGGCCTCCGCCCGGCTGATCAACGACGCGCTCCGGGCCCTGCGCCCGACCGGCCACCTCGGGCTGGTGGCCCGGCTCCACACCGCACTGCCGCTCGATCCGGGGACCTTGGACCGGGGCCGGAGGATCTCCCACATCTGCGAGGGGGACGCGGTACCGGGGCTGCTGATCCCCCGGCTGACCCGGCTGTGGCAGGCCGGGAGGTTCCCGTTCGACCAACTGATCCGCACCTACCCGCTCGCCGACATCAACGAGGCCGAACGCGACTGCGACACGGGCCGGGTGGTCAAACCCGTCCTGGTGCCGTAGGGGAGCGCCCGCCGAGCGCGGCGTTCCCCTCCGCCCGGCGGCGCTCTCAACCTGGTGGCCCGCTACGTCCGCGGCTTGTGCGCGAACACCCACCGGTTGCCCTCCAGCGCGTCGTTCGGCTCGGGCAGTGGGCCGCGTCCGTGCTGGTGGGTGAAGTCGAACGGGGTGTGGACCGACGTGGTCCAGCCCTTGCCCGCCAGGTCGCCCGCGGAGTCGGGCCGCGGCTCTCCGTCGAACAGATCGAGCAGATCAATGCCGATCTGGTGTTTCGTCGAGGTGTAGATCGGGCTCTCGCGGTACTCCAACAGGCTCTTCTCCAGCTTGACCTCGTACGCCAGGGCGCTGCCGCCCGCGCTCAACCGGTCCACCGTGTCGATGAGTTGCGTCTCGACACCGTTGGGCAGGTAGAAGAGCAGCCCCTCCGCCAGCCAGACGCTCGGTGCGGCCCTGTCGAAGCCGGCGTCGGTCAGCGCGCCGACCCAGTCGGCGCGCAGATCGGTGACGACCGGTACCCGCGCCGCCTTCGGGGAGGCCGACAGCCCACCGAGCACCTCGTGCTTGAAGGCCAGCACGCCCTCCCGGTCGACCTCGAAGACCACGCAGCCGGGAGGCCAGTCGAGCCGGAACGCCCGCGTGTCCAACCCGGCCCCGAGCAGGACCACTTGGCGGGCGCCCGCGTGCACCGACCGGAGCAGGAAGTCGTCGAGGACCCTCGTCCGCAGACCGAAGTACCGCGCGAACCGCCCCCACAGCGGGTTCGCGTCCCCGTCCGGCACCTGCTGCATCCGGACCGGCCAGCCCGCGGACGCCGGTGCGGCGAGCACGAAGTGCTCCGCGTAGGCGTCCTGCGCCAGGGTGTCGTGCCGGTGGGTCTCGATCGCGCGTGCCGCGGCGACCAGGAGGGCCGTCAGGCCGACACCGCCCTCCACCCCTTCCACACCGGTGCCCCGATGCGCCGTACCGACCATGTGGCCTCCCCTTGAAGCGAGTTGAGAACGCGAACAGCGAGGAACGCGAATGCCTCCCCACTATCCGGCCGACGATCGCCCGACCGGGAAAGGTCCCACCGGATCCACCCGACCGGGTGAATCCCACCACCGCGGCACCCGGACGCCCCCCGGGTGTGCTGCTCACCGGCCGCGCCGGGCCTGTTCGCGCACGTGCTCGGGGTACCAGCGGGTGATCCGGAACGCCACCACCAGCAGGATCACCGGGATGACCCAGGTCAGCCAGTCCTTCGCCGAGCCGACGTGCAGGGCCGCCAGCCCCAGCAGCGCGGTGATCAGGAAGACCGTGCCCCAGAGCGCGGTCAGCAACCGGTTGGTGCGCTTGAACCGCGGGGTGCCCCAGACCTCCGGCGGCGTGGACTCCCGGGCGTACTGCTCGGTGAACGGCACGAACGCCAGCGATCCCAGGGCCACCACGGCGAGCACACCGCTGGACAGCACCTGCGCGTAGGTCTCCAGCCAGATCAGGCTGTGCCGGTCGAGCACCAGGCCCAGCACGCAGAGCACCGCGAAGAAGGCCACGCCGGCGACGGTGAGCACCTTGAGCGCGTGGTGGCGCGCGTCCGGTACGGCGAGGACCAGCGCGGCGACCAGCGCCGTCAGGGCCGCCAGTTTCCAGGTGCTCGGCCCGGCGATGACGTCGAAGACGAGCCACGGCACGAACGAGAGGAAGACCGAGCCGGACCGCAGACCGCCCCGGGCCTGGCGTCCCGGGCCCGGACCCGGGCCGGGATCGGCTGCCGGGACGGGATCGGCTGCCGGGCCGGATGCGGGGTCGGGCGGGGAAGGTCCGAACGTGGGTCGGTGCATGAGAACCTCCGGCTCCATGCTGCGACGAGGCCGCTCCGGCTGCATCCGGGGCCGCCCTCGCCCCCTCGCGCCCCCTCCCCGAGGCGCCGGGGCGCTTCGGGGAGGTACGGGGAGGTACGGGGAGGTACTGAGCGGGGTCAGGTCTTGCGCAGGGCCGGAGCCGGGGCGCCGATCAGGAGCCGGCGGACGGCGTCCCAGGCGGTGCGCTGGGCGGCGGCGCAGGCGCGGGTGTCGGAGCCGAGCAGGCGGAGCCAGGCGCCGCTGTCGTGCGGGAGGACGCTGACGCCGTGGAGCAGGCCGCTGCCGGCCAGGGCCTCGTGCAGGGTGTCGGCGACCTGGGCGGCGGGGGCGAGCGGGGTGACGACGTAGAGGCTGGCCATGACGTCGTGGCCGGCCAGGACCGCCGGGCCGGTCACGCCGACCTCCGGGGGCTCCAGGCGGACGGTGTCGAGGGCGATCAACTGGCCGTCGGGGCGCCGCACTTCGAGGTCGGAGGCGAACACCTGGTAGGCGTTGCGCTCGCCCCGGGCGAGGCGGCCGGCGAGGACGGTCTCGCCGGCCAGCACGGTGGCGGTGGGGTCGACGGTGAGGACGGTGCGCTGGTAGAGCCGGGAATCGACGAAGGGGATGACGGGCTCGGGCAGGTACTCGACGTAGGCGCGGGGGCCGGCGTCCAGGTTGACCAGCTGCGTCGCGTAGTCGAACTCCATCCGGTAGACCTTGGTGGCCGCCTGGGTGGTGAGGTGGGTCGCGGTGTCGGCGCCGCAGCGCAGGTCGGTGCGGAGCCGGTCGGCCTGGAGGATGCCGCCGCCGGTGGACATCAGGAAGGTGACGGCGAGGTCCGGGCGGGCCGGGTCGAAGTAGAGCGGGCGCATGATCTGCAGCGGCGACTTCTGGTAGTGGCCGGTGAGTTCGGTGCGTTCGCCGATCCGTTCGAAGGCCAGCTCCAGCAGGCCGACCTTGCCGGGGCGCCCGACACCCAGGGTGTCGGGCGTCCCGGCGTACCGGCGGACGGCGTACGGGACGCGGGCCGGCTCGTAGTGCCGCGGATCGAGCCGGGGCACGGCGGCCTCCCCCGCAGCCGCTTCCCCCGCGGCCACGGTGACGGTCATGCCGGGACCTTGCGGAAGGTCTCCAGGAAGGTGGCGATCTCGTCCAGCCCGTGCCCGGTGAGGCAGTTGGTGAGCACGACCGGCCCGCCCTCCCGGACGCGGTGGGCGTCGGACTCCATGATGCCGAGGTCCGCGCGGACGTACTGGGCGATGTCGATCTTGTTGATGACCAGCAGGTCGGACTCGGTGATGCCCGGGCCGCGCTTGCGGGGCATCTTCTCGCCCTCGGCGGTGTCCAGGACGAAGAGGAAGAGGTCGACCAGGACGGGGCTGAACGTCAGCGTGAGGTTGTCGCCGCCGGACTCGAACAGCAGGGTGTCGACGTCGGGGAAGCGCTCCAGCATCTCGGCACCGGCCGCGAGGTTCATCGTCGGGTCGTCCCGGACGGCGGTGTGCGGGCAGGCGCCGGTCTCGACGCCGACGACCCGCTCGGGGTCGAGGACGCCGGCCAGGGTGCGGCGCACGTGCTGCGCGTCCTCCTGGGTGTAGATGTCGTTGGTGATGACCGCCGGGCGGTGGCCGCGCGCGATCAGCACCGGGACGAGGGCCTCGATGAGCGCCGTCTTGCCGGAGCCTACCGGTCCGCCGATGCCCACGCGGAGCACGTTCTCGGTCATTGCTGTCTCCTTCTGATGCGGTGTGACGTTGGTTCTGCGTCCGGGAGGAGCGGGAGGCACGGGCTCTGCGGAAGGCCCGGGCCCGCCGCTCCTCCCGGACGGTTCAGCTGGCGAACAGCCGGGCCTCGGCCCGTTCGTGGCGTCCGGACATCGCGTCCGCGACCGGCACGCACCCGCCCAGGTCGTCCAACTCCCGGGCGAGGGCGGCCCGTACGGTCTCCTCGATCACCGGCGCCGCGGCCCGCAGCACCACCTGGGCCTTGCGGTGGTCGGTCAGCCGCAGCCGCAGGGCGGCGCCGACGAAGCTGGTGCAGAAGGCGAACAGGTCGCTGGCGACGGCCTGGTCGACGGGCACGGCGGCGGAGGCGTAGGCGACTCCGGCGGCCACCGGCTGGGAGCCGGGGGCCCGCTTGGCGGCGACCAGTTCGGCGTACCGGTCCAGCGGTTCGCCGCCGATCGACTCCCGGGCGATGTCGAGGAGTTGGCGCCCGGTCCGGGTGGAGGCCAGGCGCAGTTCGCGGTTGAGCTTGGTGGCGTGCAGCCGCTGGTCCACCTCGACCAGCAGGTCCCAGTCACCGGCCCGGGCCGCGCGGTGGGCGAAGGCGAGCGCGGTGGCGTCGCCGGGGCCGACCGAGTGGCGCAGCAGGTCGGTGAGCAGGTCGGGCATGGTGTCCGGGGTGACGGCCTTGGCCTGCGCGTAGCCCTCCAGGCCGTGCGAGAGGGTGTAGAAGCCGCTGGGGAAGGCGGAGTCGGTCAGTTGGAGGCTGACCAGCAGGGCGTCGAGCGACGCCGTGGGAGCCGGGGTGCTGCTCACGCGAGGTAGAACAGGTGGTTGAGCGGGAGCTCGCGGGCGGGCTCGATGGTCGCCGGCTCGCCGTCCAGGGTGACCTTGTAGGTCTCCGGGTCGACGGCGATCTTCGGCAGCGCGTCGTTGCGGACCATGTGCTGCTTGCCGACCGAGCGGCAGTGCCGCACGGGCAGGACGCGGCTGTCCAGGCCGAGTTGGGCCGGGACGCCGAGGTCGATGGCGGCTTGGGACATGAAGGAGACCCGGGTGGCCTGCTTGGCCCGGCCGAGCGCGCCGTACATCGGGCGGTAGTAGACCGGCTGCGGGGTGGGCAGCGAGGCGTTCGGGTCGCCCATCAGCGCCCAGTTGATGACGCCGCCCTTGATGACCATCTTGGGCTTGGCGCCGAAGGAGTTGATCGGCCAGAGCACGATGTCGGCGAGCTTGCCGCTCTCCAGCGAGCCGATGTGGTCGGCGGTGCCGGAGGCGATGGCCGGGTTGATGGTGAGCTTGGCGAGGTAGCGCAGGACGCGGAAGTTGTCGTTGCGCTCGGTGTCGCCGTCGAGCTTGCCGCGCTGGTCCTTGCAGTGGTGGGCGGTCTGGAAGGCGCGGGTGAAGGACTCCCCGATCCGGCCCATCGCCTGCGAGTCCGAGGAGAAGATCGAGATGACGCCCTCGTCGTGCAGGACGGTCTCGGCGGCGATCGTCTCGGCGCGGACCCGGGAGTCGGCGAAGGAGACGTCCTCGGGGATGTCGTGGCTGAGGTGGTGGCAGACCATCACCATGTCCAGCAGTTCGTCGACCGAGTTGACGGTGTAGGGCAGCGTGGGGTTGGTGGAGGACGGCAGGACGTTGGGCTCGCCGGCGATCCGCATGATGTCGGGGGCGTGGCCGCCGCCCGCGCCCTCGGTGTGGAAGGTGTGGATGGTGCGGCCGTCGATGGCGGAGAGGGTGTCCTCGAAGAAGCCGCCCTCGTTGAGGGTGTCCGTGTGGATGGCCACCTGGACGTCGTACTCGTCGGCGACGCTGAGCGCGCTGTCGATGGCGGCGGGGGTGCTGCCCCAGTCCTCGTGCACCTTGAGGCCGCAGACGCCCGCCTCGACCTGCTCGCGCAGGGCGCCGGGCAGCGAGCCGTTGCCCTTGCCGAGGAGGCCGACGTTGACCGGCAGGTCCTCGACCGCCTGGTACATCCGGTGGATGTTCCACGGGCCGGGGGTGCAGGTGGTGCCGTTGGTGCCGTCGGAGGGGCCGGTGCCGCCGCCGATGAGGGTGGTGATGCCGTTGCTCAGCGCCTCCTGCACCTGCTGCGGGGCGATGAAGTGGATGTGGGTGTCGATGCCGCCGGCGGTGGCGATCAGGTGCTCGCCGGAGATCACCTCGGTGCCGGGGCCGATGACCAGCTTGGGGTGCACGCCGCTCTGGGTGTGCGGGTTGCCGGCCTTGCCCACGGCGGTGATGAAGCCGTCCTTGACGCCGATGTCGCCCTTGACCACGCCGAGGACCGCGTCCATCACGACGACGTTGGTGATCACCAGGTCCAGCGCGCCCTGGGCGGCGGTGGCGGCCGGGTCCTGGGCCATGCCGTCGCGGATGCCCTTGCCGCCGCCGTAGACGGCCTCGTCGCCGTAGTGGCCCTGGTTGTGGTCCTTCTCGATCTCGACGACCAGGTTGGTGTCGGCGAGGTGGAAGCGGTCGCCGACGGTGGGTCCGAAGAGATCGGTGTACTGCTTGCGGGACAGCGTGGCCATCAGCGGTCGCCTTCCTTGTGGTCGAGGTTGGTGCCCTTGAACCCGAGCGCGATCGCCCGGTCGATCGCCCGGGCGCGGGTGTCGGCCGACCTGATGCCGCCGTCGACGAGGTTGCTGAAGCCGATCAGGCGGCCGTGGCCGCCGAACTCGGCGAGCGTGACGTCCTTGGTGTCGCCCGGCTCGAAGCGGACGGCGGTGCCGGCCGGGATGTCCAGGTGCTTGCCGTAGGCGGCGTTGCGGTCGAAGTCGAGGGCGCGGTTGGCCTCGAAGAAGTGGTAGTGCGAGCCGACCTGGATCGCCCGGTCGCCGGTGTTGCTGACCGTGATGGTGACCTGGGCGCGACCGGCGTTGATCTCCACCGGGTCGTCGCCGTACAGGTACGTGGCGCCACCAGACATGGCGGGCCCTTCCTCTCTGTCGGTTCAGTGATGTGTGTGGCCGTGCGAGTGCCCTTGCCCGTCGCCGTGCGAGTGGCCGGTGCCGTGCGAGTGCCCTTGCCCGTCGCCGTGCGAGTGGCCGGTGCCGTGCGAGTGCCCGGTGTGCGAGTGGTCCCCGCCGGGGCCGTGGCTGTGGGCGTAGCCGTGCCCGTGCTCGGCGTCGAGGCCGGCCAGGATGCCGTCCTCGCCGTGGCCGAGCAGGTGCAGGGCGGCCGCGGTGCGGGCCGCGACGACCCCGGCGATCGCGGACGGCCGCAGCAGCGGACCGCCGTCCCGCACCCCGGGCAGTTCGGTGCGCAGCGCCGGTCCGAACGAGGCCGGGACGGCCGTCACCTCGCGGGCACCGAGCAGCCGGCAGCGTTCGGCGCCCTCGGCGAGGTCGGGGTCGCCGCCCGCGAAGGCCACCTCGACCCAGCGGTGGTGCCCGTACTGGCGGACCAGCCGGGCGATCCGGAACAGGTCCGCGTCCTCGAACGGGCCGGCCGCCGGGGCGGTGACCAGCACGGCGCCGTCGGACGGCGGGCCGCCGTCGGGCCCGGAGGCGGCGGCGGCCGCGGCCCGCAGCCAGCCGACGAGGTGGTCCTTGCCGCCGAACGCCCCGGACAGGGCGAGTCGGCCGCGGCCCTCCCCGGCGGCCAGCCAGCGCAGCGCCCGGGCGGTGTCGGCCACCAGCTTCGGGTCGCGGCCCAGCGTCATCGGGACGACGCACACCGGCCCGTCGGTGGCGGCCAGTGCCGAGCGGACGGCCTCGCCGAGCGCCCGGCCGGCGGCGGCCGCGGCGTGGACGGCGGGCTCGCGCTCCACCAGGGCGGCCAGGTCGCGGCCGCCGTCGCTCTCGTGCCCGCCGGCCAGCACCACCGTGGCGGCGGGCGCCTCGGCGACCGGGGCCCGCCTGACCGTCACTTCCGCCTGAGGTGCGGTCATGGCTCAGGCACCCACCGGGTCGTGGCAGGACACCAGCTTGGTGCCGTCCAGGAACGCGGCCTCGACCTGGAGCAGCGGCAGCATCTCGCGGACGCCGGGCATGACGTCCTCGCCGCTGACGACCTGCTTGCCGATCTCCATGCACTCGGCGACGGTGCGCCCGTCCCGGGCGCCCTCCATGATCGCCTCGCTGATCAGCGCGCAGGCCTCGCTGTAGTTCAGTTTCACACCGCGGTCGCGGCGCTTGCGGGCCAGATCGGCCACGACGTAGATGTACAGCTTGTCCATCTCACGCGGGGCGAGATTCACGGGAATCACTCTTCCTTTCCGAGGGAACTCCGCAGGAACTCCGAATGAACACGCCTGTCACGAGCGGGAATTCGGGCTACCGAAACCCGGTCAGACTCTGCGCAGCCGGGGAATGGCCGGCACCGCCGCCAGGAACAGCATGGTGGTCAGGACGAACGGCCAGGTGAAGGCGTGGCCGCCGAACGGCGCGGTGGCGGCGGCGAGCGCCGGGGTCAGGACGGTGGCGGCGGCCGCGCCGAGGACGGCGTAGGCCGCGCTCCACCCACCGGGGTCGACGAACACGCCGCACAGCGCCATCGCGACGAGCACCCCGCTGTATCCGAGCAGGCCTTGGCCCACGGCATCGGCGGGCGCGCCGAGCGCCCAGGCGGTGAGCAGCCCGGTCGCACTGCCCGCGCAGGCCAGCAGTCCGGCCAGGCGGCTGGCCGCGAAGATGCCGGCCAGGAACAGCAGGCCGACGTACCACTGGGGCATGAAGAAGATCTGGCCGATGTTGGCGAAGAACCCGTGCCACAACTGGTCCCAGGTCAGCCCGGTCGGGCCGGTGGCCGGCCCGGCCAGGGCGGTCGGGGCGCCGGTGCCGTGCCACAGGTGCCGGAAGCCGGGCGCCGCGGCCGTCGTCGCGGTGGCGACCAGGCAGAACGGCGCGGTGAGCGCCGGCAGTTTCCAGGTGTCGAGCACCGCGCCGAGGCCCGCGGTGACCACCACGGCGACGACGGCGCCGAGGACGGCCGCCGCGACGGCGGCGGGGTGGTCGGGGCCGAGGAACACCGCGCACCCCAGCGCCACCAGGCAGCCGTTGTAGCCGTGCAGCCCGGCCTCGACGGCGTCGCGCGCCAGCCCCAGGCCGTACGCGACGGCGGTGCCGACGGCGCTGCCGAGCAGCCCGTAGACGCCGTACCGCCAGCCGGCCGCGAAGAGTGCGGCCACGAAGAACAGGCCGCAGACGGCGGACGGCATGAAGTCCACCTGCGCGACGCCGCGCAGGACTTCGACGACTAACTTGAGGGATATCGGGCGGGCGGCCTCGGAGGCCCCCTGCTCACCCTTTTTCTGACCCATACTTCGCACCAATTCCCGGTACGGCTTTTCACGGCATGGCGAATAGTCCCGCAAGGCTGCTCGACTTACTCGCGAGCACGCCCGGCGATTCCTCCGGAACCGTACTCCTGCGGATTGCCGGTCGGCGCGGACACGACCGGTTACACCCGCACGGCGAAGGGTGATCATCATGCCCCTGAGCTGCAACAATATGTTGATTGCGCAGGTCAGCGACCCCCCTGGAGAGAGCCATTCTTTGCGAATTTTTACTTGTGGCGGACGAAAACGAGAAGGTGGTCATGTCAAGGAATTCGACACGAAGTCACCCCGGCCAGGCAATTCGGACATCCGGCGCCGCGAAAGGGCGGTGCAGCGTCGCAGAAATGTGGCGGGAATGTGTACGCGCTGCGTCGGGAAGTGGCCGGGCCGCCGTACGCGGGCCTGCGGGTGCGAGCCGGCCGCCGGCGGCCGGGCCCCGGCAGCACGGACGCGGGAAGTCGGCCGGGCCGGCCTCCCACTCCACGGGCCGCTACCGGCCGCGGCGGCCACCGCCTTCGGGACGCCGTCGAGATGTCTTCGGGACGTCTTCGGGCGCTGTCGGGACACCGGCGCCCTAGCGACAGCAGGATGGTCGGACTATCGTTAGTTAGCGAAAGCTATCGAAGTACTCTCCGACTGGCGGCCACGGCCGGCCACTCACCTGGGGGCAGCGGTGGCGACGAGAATCCCGAACAGCGGTAGGAGCGGGCGCGTCCGCGCCGTCCGTGGAGCCGTGGCGGCGGACCATCCGCGGTACAAGTGGGTCGCGCTCTCCAACACCACGCTCGGCACCCTGATCGCCACCATCAACGCCTCGATCGTCCTGATCTCCCTCCCCGCGATCTTCAACGGCATCGGCCTGGACCCGCTGCAACCCGGCAACGTCAGCTACCTGTTGTGGATGCTGATGGGCTACATGCTGGTCACCGCCGTCCTGGTGGTCACCCTCGGCAGGCTGGGCGACATCCACGGCCGGGTGCGGATCTACAACGCCGGCTTCCTGATCTTCACCCTCACCTCGGTGGCCCTCTCCCTCGACCCGCTGCACGGCGGGCCGGGCGCGCTGTGGCTGATCGGCTGGCGGGTGGTGCAGGCGATCGGCGGCTCGATGCTGATGGCCAACTCGGCCGCGATCATCACCGACGCGTTCCCGGCCCACCGCCGCGGCATGGCGCTGGGCGTGAACATCGTCGCGGGCATCGCCGGCTCCTTCATCGGCCTGGTGCTGGGCGGGCTGCTGGCCGAGTGGAACTGGCGGTCGATCTTCTGGGTGAACGTGCCGATCGGCATCCTCGGCACGGTCTGGGCCTACCGGTCGCTGCGCGAGACCGGCATCCGGCGGCCCGCCCGGATCGACTGGTGGGGCAACGTCACCTTCGCCGTCGGCCTGACCGCCCTGCTCGCCGCGATCACCTACGGCATCCAGCCCTACGGCGGCCACACCATGGGCTGGACGAACCCCTGGGTGCTGAGCGGGCTGTTCGGCGGGGTGGCGCTGCTGGTCGCCTTCTGCCTGATCGAGTCCAGGGTCGCCGAGCCGATGTTCCCGCTGGCCCTGTTCCGCAACCGGGTCTTCGCCGGCGGGAACGCGGCCACGCTGCTGGGCTCGATCGCCCGCGGCGGCCTCCAGTTCATGCTGATCATCTGGCTGCAGGGCATCTGGCTGCCGCTGCACGGCTACGACTACGCCGACACCCCGCTGTGGGCCGGCATCTACCTCGTCCCGCTGACCGTCGGCTTCCTCGCCGCCGGGCCGGTCTCGGGCTACCTCTCCGACCGGGCCGGGGCCCGGCTGTTCGCCTCCGGCGGGCTCGTGGTGATGGCCCTCTCCTTCGCCGGACTGCTGCTCCTGCCCACCGACTTCGGCTACCCGTGGTTCGCCGTCCTGGTGTTCCTCAACGGCCTGGGCGGCGGCCTGTTCGCGGCCCCCAACACCTCGCTGATCATGTCGAGCGTGCCGGCCGAGGCCCGCGGCGCCGCCTCCGGCATGCGGGCCACCTTCCAGAACGCCGGCATGGTGCTCTCGATCGGCGTCTTCTTCTCCCTGATGGTGGCCGGCCTGGCCGGCTCGCTGCCGCACACCCTCACCGCCGGGCTGACCGCGCAGGGCGTGCCCGCCGCCGACGCGCACGCCATCGCCGCGCTGCCGCCGGTCGGCACGCTCTTCGCCGCGTTCCTCGGGTACAACCCGATCCAGCAGCTGCTGGGCCCGCACGTGCTCGGCATGCTCCCGGCGGCCAACGCCCGGACGCTGACCGGCCGCGAGTTCTTCCCGCAACTGATCTCGGGCCCCTTCCACGACGGCCTGGTGGTGGTGTTCTGGCTGGCGATCGCCATGTCGCTGGTCGCCGCGGCGGCCTCGCTGGTCCGCGAGCGCACCGGGCCGCGCCGCCCCCGACGCCCCCGGCCGGGCGCGGGAGGGCCCGCCGGACGCCCCGGTGCGAGCCGACCCGCACCGCACGGAAAGGTCCGCGAGCCGTGACCGGGGCCGAGGCCGGGAGCCGCAGCGAGGCCGGGACCGGGACGAACGCCGTGACCGGGACGGACGCCACGAGCGGGGCCGGTCTCTCCGCCGAGGCCCTCGTCCGGCTCCGTCTGGCGATCGGCCGGCTCAACCGGCAGATGGCCCGCGCCTCCGGCGGCCAGGACCTCACCGTCGCCCAACTCTCCGCCCTGGCCCGGGTGGAGCTGCACGGCCCGCTGCGGCTCGGCGAACTCGCCGCGCGGGAGGGGGTGGCCGTGCCGTCCGTGCTCCGCACGATCGCGCCGCTGACCGCCGACGGGCTGATCGCCAAGACCCCCGACCCGCTGGACGGCCGCTCGCAGCTGCTCGAACTCACCCCGGCCGGTCTGACGGCGATCACCCGGATCCGCCGGGAGCGCTCCGCTCTGCTGGCCCGCCGCAGCGCGCGACTCACCCCGCAGCAGTGCCGCCAACTGGAGGCGGCCGTGCCGCTGTTGGAATTGCTGCTGGACGAGCCCGACCCGGCCTGCCCCTCCGGCTAGGGCCTCAAGCTCAGAACCTCAGCTCAGAACCTCAGCTCAGAGCCTCAGCTCACCGCCGCCGTCTCGCGGAGGAATCCGGTGAGCAACTCGAAGGTCTCCTCGGGCCGTTCCAGGCCGGGGAGGTGGCCGGCCCAGGGCAGTTCGAGCCGGCGGGCGCCGGGGATCCGCGCCGCCACGGAGTCGGCGATCCGCCGGAAGTCCTCCACGTCGTGGCCGCCGGACACGACCAGGCAGGGCGCCGTGATCCGGGAGAGGTCCGCTTCGTCGTCGGTGGGGCCGACCTCGGCGTCCGCCTGCACCTCGAAGGCGCGCCGCTGCATCCGGCGGACGAGTTCGCGGGCCTCGTCGCCCGCCTCCGGGCCCAGCCAGCTCTCGACGTTGAGCTCGACGGCGCCCTCGACGTCCCCGGTCGCGAGGAGTTCCCGCTCCCGCGCGGCGAAGGCCATCAAGGCGTCACCGGCGACGTGCCCGGACGCCCCGGAGCAGAGCAGGGCCAGGGCGGTGACGGCGTCGGGGCGCAGCGCCGCCACGTCCATGGCGATCTTCCCCCCGTACGAGGCGCCGATCAGCGCGGCGGTCTCGACGCCCAGGTGGTCGAGGAGCGCCAGCACGTCCTGCGCGTCGCTGTACGGGGCGTCGGCGATCGGCGTGTCACCGAAGCCCCGGAAGTCGCACCGGATCACCCGGTACCCGGCGTCGGCCAGTCCCTGCCACTGCGGGTCCCACATCCGCCGGTCGCACACGGACGAGTGCAGCAGCACCAGGGCGTGGCGGTTCCCCGGCAGGTCGGAGGACACGTCAGGAGATACGTCATGGGAGAGGATCATCTGCGGATCGTATCGACGCCTCTGAGGGACACCAACCGGTTTGGTGATCGGCGGGAGTAAGCGCTTTGGGCCACCGCCGGGCTCTAGGTGGGTGAGGAGGTGCTCATGGGAGAAACGAAGACCGACCGGGACGAGGAGTTCCAGGCGTTCATCGTCGGGGCCTGGCCACGGCTGCTGCGGACGGCATACCTGCTGGCCGGGGAGCAGTACGCGGCCGAGGACCTGGTGCAGTCCGCGGCGGAGAAGGCCTGCGCGGCCTGGACGAAGGTGCGCCGGGCCGGCGATCCGCACAGCTACGTGCGGCGGATCCTGGTGAACGAGCACGCCCGCCGCTGGCGGCGCCGCGCGCCGGAGCTGCTGGTGGACGCCGTGCCGGACGCGGCCGGGCCGGAGGACGGCTACGCCCGCTCCGACCAGCGCGGCGCGCTGATGGCGGCGCTGGCCACCCTGCCGGCCCGCCAGCGCGAGGCCGTGGTGCTTCGGCACTGGGAGGACCTGAGCGACAGCCAGGCCGCGGTGGCGATGGGCTGCTCGGTGGGAGCCGTGCGCAGCCACGCGGCCAAGGGGATAGCGAAGCTGCGGGAGGCCGCGGCGCTGAAGGAACTCAAGGACATGACACCCATCGGAGGTGCGGTATGAGCGCGGGCGGCAACGGCGGAACGGTCGGCATGGGCGCGGCGGGCGAGGACGGCGACGTGTGGGTCGGGCTCGGCCTGGCGGAGGCGGCGGCCGGGGCGAAGATCGGCCCGGCGCCGATGACGGACATCCTGGCGGGCGGCCGCCGGATCCGGCGGCGTCGCCGGTCGGTGGTCGGCGCGCTCGCGCTGGCCTCGGTGGTGGTGCTGGGCGGCGGGGCGATGGCGGGTCTGCACGGCTCCCCCGCGGGCGGCGACACCGTGCAGGCGCTCGTCCCGGCCAACGGCGCTCCCGGCGGCGGCACCGGGGGCGGTCCGGCCGCCCAGCCGACCGGCGCGCCCTCGGCGGCGGCCGAGCGGGACCCGTTCACCCCGGTCCGGGTGGTGATCGGGCAGGGCGTCGTGGACGGCAAGGAGTGGAAGCTCTGGGAGGCGCTGTGGCCGGCCGCCCCGACGGAGCGGGCGTACGAGCAGGCGGTGGCCGTCTGGCAGGAGCGCAGCGCCGTCGACCCCTCGATCGACAAGCCGACGGAGGATTACGTCCGGCAGTACCAAAAGCCCACCGAGGACGTCGTGAACGACTACGTCACCCTGGACGGGGTGCGCCAGAAGCACGACGAGGCGGGCAGCTACCCGGCGCCGGGCACCCTCGACCCGCGGATGGCCGACACGTTCGGCGGCGGCATCATGGGCCCCCGGGACAAGGCCGGCACCCCCGGCCCGCTACCGATCAAGCTCGCGGTGATGAGCCTCGGCCCCGAGGTCGGCAAGGTCGTGGTGACCTGGACGGACGGCACGGTCCTCGAACCGCAGCTGGTGACCGTCGGGGACTCCCCGTACCGGCGGCTGGTGGTCGCCCAGCAGCCCGACAAGAAGGTGAAGTCCTGGCAGTTCTTCAACAAGGAGGGCGCCAAGCTGCCCGACGCCGGTACGAAGTTGCTGACCGAGTAGCGGTCGGCACGACCGCCTGAGCACGACCGCCCCGCACCGCCCGTCCGCACCGCCCGTCCGCACCGCCCGTCCCGCACCGCCCGTCCCGCACCGCCCGTCCCGCACGCCGAAGCGGGGCGGGGCGGGGCGCCTCACGGGAACGCGGGAGAACGTGCTCCCCCGGTCGGGGGAGGTCATAGATCGGCCGCCCGAGCAGACTGGCGATCACAGCCGGGGAGGACTCCCTGGCCCCGATGACGGCAACGGAGTTGACTCGTGCGCGAGCAGATGTGGCAGACGGTTCCTTCCCGGCGGCGGCAGGGCGGTCGGCGCGGGATCGTGGCGGCGGCGGCCGCGGTGGCCGTCGGCGTCATGACCGCGGGCACCGCCCTGGCACCGTCCACGGCAGCCGCCGCCCCCCGCCCGGACGCCGTCCAGCAGGGGCTGAACGCGCTGGTCCGTGACGACGGCCTGCCCGCCGCGCTGGCCGGCGTCCAGGGCCGTGACGGCCGCACCCGCAGCTACGCCGCGGGGGTCGGCGACGTGGCCACCCGCGCGAAGGTGCCGGTCGACGGCCAGGTGCGGATCGGCAGCAACACCAAGACGTTCACCGCGGTGGTCGTACTGCAGCTGGTCGGCGAGGGGAAGATCGGGCTCGACGAGCCCGTCGAGTCCTACCTCCCCGGCCTGGTCCGCGGCGACGGCATCGACGGGCGCCACATCACGGTCCGTCAACTCCTCCAGCACACCAGCGGGCTCCCGGACTACGAGGGCTACATCGACGAACCCTCCATCCAGCACCGGTACTTCGAGCCGCGCGACCTGCTGGACCTCGCCTTCCAGCACAAGGCCGACTTCGCCCCGGGGGCGAGCTTCAAGTACAGCAGCACCAACTACGTGCTCGCCGGCCTGGTCGTCCAGAAGGTCACCGGCCGCCCCCTCGCCGAGCAGATCGACCAGCGCATCATCAAGCCCCTCGGCCTGCGCCACACCTACTTCCCCGCCCAGGGCGACCGGACCATCCGGGAGGCCCACCCCCAGGGCTACCGCAAGGACGCGGCCGACGGGCCCCTGATCGACTTCACGGAGATGGACCCCTCCGCGGGCTGGGCGGCGGGCCAGATGATCTCCACCAACTCCGACGTCAACCGGTTCTTCACCGCCCTCCTCGGCGGCCGCCTCCTCCCCCCGGCCCAGCTCGCCCAGATGCGCACCACCGTCCCCATCGGCGACAGCGGCGCCGGCTACGGGCTGGGGATCATCAGCCGGCCGCTGTCCTGCGGCGGCGTCTACTGGGGCCACGGCGGCGACATCCCCGGCTACGAGACCCGGGGCGGTGCGACGGACGACGGCCGCGCCGTCAACATCGCGGTGACCACCGTCCCGCCGGACGCCGCCGGCTCGGAGCACGTCGAGAACGTCGTGGACACGGCCCTGTGCCGCTGACCGAAGTCCGGTGAGGGAGTGGGAAGTCGGCTGGGCCGATTTCCCACTCCGCCTTTCCACCCCGCTCAGGTTCCGTGCCGAGACGGAACAGCCCTAGAGCTGCGTGAGGCCGCCGTCGACGAGCAGTTCCGCGCCGGTGGTGAAGGAGCTCTGGTCCCCGGCCAGGTAGAGGGCGGTGGCGGCGACCTCCTCGGGCCGGCCGACGCGGCCGAGCGGGGTCGGCCCGGCGCCGCCGGTCTGGGCGAAGGCCTGGTCGACCTGGGGGTACGCGGCCCGCAGCTCGTCGGCGCCGGGGGTCGTGACCGGGCCCGGGGTGAGGGCGTTGACCCGGATGCCGCGACCGGCGAGTTCGGTGGCCCAGGTGCGGGCGAGGCTGCGGATCGCGGCCTTGGTCGCGGCGTAGACGCCCAGACCCGGGACGCCGCGCAGGGCCGCGCTGGACGAGAGCAGGATCACCGAGGCGCCGGCCGACAGCAGCGGGAGCGCCTTCTGCACGGTGAACACCGTGCCCTTGAGGTTCACGGAGGTGGTGTGGTCGTACTCCTCCTCGGTGATCTCGCCGAGCGGGCCGAAGTCCCCGAGGCCCGCGTTGGCCACGACGATGTCGAGCCGGCCGCTGCGTTCGGTGATCTCGGCGAAGAGCCGGTCGAGGTCGTCGAGCTTCGACACGTCGCCCCGGACGCCGATGCCCCGGCTGCCGACCTGCTCGACGGCGGCCGCCAGCTCGGCCTCGCGGCGGCCGGTGAGGTAGACGGTCGCCCCCTCGGCGGCGAAGCGGCGGGCGATGGCCAGGCCGATGCCGGTGGAGGCGCCGGTGACGAGGGCGGTCTTGTTGTCCAGCTGTCCCATGAGATTCTCCGAATCTTGACGTAACTATTCTTGTTACATTTTTGGGCGCAAAAACCGGCGCAGGAAGCACTGCCACGGCCGAGGCTAGGCAGCCTTCAGTACATCGCGCAGCACATCCTCCAGCGTGGTTCCCGACAGCTCCCGGCGAAGGGTGGCCTCGATCCCGTCGTAGACGGCGGCCATCACCGGGGCGATGCCGTGGCCCACGACGCACTCGGGGTCGGGTGCGGCGGGGTGCAGGGCGAAGATCGGCCCTGGCTCCACCGCCTCGTAGACGTCGAGCAGGGTGATCGCCGACAGGTCCCGCGACAGCGTCCAGCCGGCCCCGGCACCCCTTCGCGAGTCGACCAGGCCCGCCTTGCGCAGCTGGGCCAGCAGGCGGCGGATCACCACGGGGTTGGTGTTGACGCTCGTCGCGATCTGCTCGGAGGTGGCGACCTCGTGGCCACGGCGCTGGTACAGCCCGATCCAGGTCAGGGCGTGTGCGGCGACGGTCAACCTACTGTTCGCGCTCATGCCGCCCATCACCCCTCTCCATGTCGTAACTGTAATAGTTACATCGACTGGCGGCAAGCGCGGCACGGCCACATCGGCGGGGCCGACTTCCCACTCCTCACCGCCTAAAGAGCGGTGGGCCGTCTGCGAGCCCGGGTGAGCCGGCGGTACGCGAGATGGACCGCGAGGCCCAGCAGGGTCATGACGACGGACGCCACCAGTGCGACCACATCGAGCGCGTTCCGGCCCAGTGAGTTCCAGAATCCGATGCTCGAAGCAAGGGCGGCGATGTCCGTGTGCCGGGGGTCGTACACCACCGCCACGGTGTCGCGGGCCTCGACGGTGTCGGTGACGTAGGCGAGTCGGGTCTCGACGGACGCCCCCTCGGAGGTCGTGAACCGCACCCGGCAGTTGGCGTTGCCCGCCGGGTTGTCCTGCGGCGCGCTCACCTCAGTGCACTCGGTGACGACCGCCGGCACGTGGACGCCGCGACTGCGGAGAGCCGACGTCACCCCCATGTCGTGCGGTATCAGGTAGACCAGGCTGAGGACGAACAGCAGGACCCCCAGGCCGATCATGGCGAGCGAACCGTTCCGCACGGTCCGGCCGTGGTCCGGCGCGTTCTCCATCGGTCCCCCCGGGTGTCGGCCCAACTGCCCACGTGCGATCACGCTACCCGCACCCGCCGACACCGGCCGAAGCGCGATCTCCCGCACGTCCACCACACACCGCCCGACCGGCGGCAAGCGACTCCCCCGGAGCCCCGCCGGGCGTGACTCGGACCGCCATCACGTGTTTATATTGAACAATGGTTCAACCGAAAATCGGACACCACCCCCATGCCCCGCACGCCTGAGGCCTCGGCGGCCGTCCGCGAAGCGACCCGCGCCAAGATCCGGCGCGCCGCCGTCCTGCTCATGGCCGAACAGGGCTACCGCGCCACCACCCTGCGCCAGGTCGCCACCCGGGCCGGCGTCGCCGACGGACTGCCCTCCCGCCACTTCGGCAGCAAGGACGGCCTGCTGATCGACATCGCCGACGGCTGGCGCGAACGGACCCGCGCGGCGCTCGCCGCCCAGCCGGCCGACAGCCCCGCCGCCACCCTGCGACTCCTGGTCCGCTCCGCCCTGCTGGGCCTGGACGCCGCCCCCGAGGAGGTCGAGGAGAGCCGGGCCGTCTCCGCCCTGCTCGCCGACCCCGAAGCCCGCGCCGTCCTGGTCGCCGCAGGCGCCGACCTCGCCTCCGCCGATCTCTTCCAGGCCCTGGACGAAGCCCTGGCGGCCTGCCGCGTCCCCGACCCCGCCGCTGCCCGCCTGCTCCTCCTCGCCGGCATCCGCGGCGGCCTCACCCTCGCCGCCGAGGACCCGGCCTTCCCGCTGCGCGACCTGGAAGCGGCCCTGCTCGCCCACATCCTGCCGACGACCTGACCCCTCCCCGAGCTCTGAAAGGCCCCGCCATGACCGCCGAAACCGACATCCGCCCCTACCGCATCGCGATCGAACAGCACCAGCTCGACGACCTGCGCGACCGCCTCGCCCGCACCCGCTGGCCCGACTCGCTGCCCGGCACCGACTGGGACTACGGCGTCCCGCTCCACTACCTCCAGGACCTGGCCGAGTACTGGCGGACCGGCTACGACTGGCGCGCACACGAGGCCAGACTCAACGCCTTCCCGCAGTACACCACCACCATCGACGGCGCCAACGTGCACTTCCTGCACGTCCGTTCACCCGAACCCGACGCCACCCCGCTGATCATCACGCACGGCTGGCCCGGCTCGGTGGCCGAATTCCTGGACATCCTGGGCCCGCTCACCGACCCCCGCGCCCACGGCGGCGACCCGCGCGACGCCTTCCACGTGGTCGCGCCCTCCATCCCGGGCTACGGCTTCTCCGGTCCGACCCGCCAACTCGACTGGGACTACCGCCGCGTGGCGCGCGCC
Organism: Kitasatospora sp. NPDC086801; assembly: GCF_044745805.1. Lineage (NCBI taxonomy): Bacteria > Bacillati > Actinomycetota > Actinomycetes > Kitasatosporales > Streptomycetaceae > Kitasatospora > Kitasatospora sp. NPDC086801. The sequence continues at coordinate 100,417 of NZ_JBIVAX010000008.1, read as the reverse complement.
TGGGCCGAACTGATGGACCGCCTCGGCTACCCGCGCTACGGCGCCCAGGGCGGCGACTGGGGCTCCGGCATCTCCCGCGAACTCGGCCTCGCCGCCCCCACCCGGGTCATCGGCGTGCACGTCAACACCTCCCCCACCTTCCCCACCGGCGACCCGGCCGTCCTCGACGCCCTCGACCGCGAACGGCTCGACACCTGGGCCCGCCACCAGGCCGAAACCTCCGGCTACACCGCCGTCCAGGCCACCCGCCCGCACACCGTCAGCTACGCGCTCACCGACTCACCGGTCGGCCAACTCGCCTGGATCGTCGAGAAGTTCCGCGAATGGACGGACTGCGACGGCGGCCTTCCCGAAGGCGCCGTACCCCGGGACCACCTCCTCACCAACGTGATGCTGTACTGGCTGACCGCCACCGCCGGCTCCTCCGCGCGGCTGTACAAGGAGTCGGCCCGCAACGGCTGGACCGAGGCCGCCCCCTCCACCGTCCCCACCGGCATGGCCGTCTTCCCCCACGACATCACCCTCCCGGTCCGCGCCTTCGCCGAACGCATCGACAACATCGTGCACTGGACCGAGTTCGACCACGGCGGCCACTTCGCCGCCCTGGAACAGCCCGAGTCGCTGGTGGCCGACATCCGGACCTTCTTCCGCTCCTTGGCGGGTGGTTGGAGCGAGGTCTGAGTTGCGTCCGCCTCCACTGCGCCCCGATGCGCCCTTGACTCCACACCCGGGCGGGGCCCAAGGTCGTTGCAACTGAGCGCAACTGACTCGACAGCGGAGGCGGTTATGAAGCTACGGTTCGTCGGCAAGGACCCCGAGTCCGGGGACCACGGGTGTCCCTCCGTGTGGGTGGACGAGGAACGGGCAGAGCTGGTGATTCAGGGCTGGAAAGCGGACGAGGCGACGAAAGTCGAGTGCCTGAAGGCCGGGCCGATTCCCGAGCACGAGACCGTCATCCGGCTGCCCCGGCGCATGATTCCACTTCTCAGGGAGGCCCTTGGTGACACAGACGCTCTCTAGCTTCGCCGATCTGATCAAATCCGCGCGTCATTCGGCGCTGCACCTTGAGATGCGAGACTGGTACTCGGTGGAGAGCGAAACCGAGGGGTTCGCCGCGTGGCGCCACGGGAAGAGGCTCGATCCCGACAACCGCGAGTCCTGGTGGCGACCTTGGCTCGATCTGGTACAGGAAGTCACCGGCCGAGGCGTCGCGATTCGCCGCGCCCGTGTGGTCTCGGAACCGGTGAGCGATTACATCCGCTTCGAGCACTCCGGCACTTTCACCAACATTGCCGCCGGCGAAGATATCCGCTGGCTCCCCAGACGCAGCGCGTCCGGAATCGCTCTTCCCGGCAATGACTGCTGGATCTTCGACGGTCGACTCGTTCAGTTCAACATTTTCGATGGTGCCGGCCGATGGGTCCACACGGATCAGACGGAAGACGCCGCGATGGTAGCGCTGTGTGCTTCGGCTTTCGAAGCGGTCTGGGAGTCCGGGATCCCTCACGAGAAGTTCACCGTCTAGCTCCCCGCACAGAAACCCGATCGGCTAGTTCATGTCCTCCAATCCGCTCTCCAGCGCGAAGTCCCTGCGTGCGACGATAGCCGCGCGCCTGGACGCGATGAAGAAGGATGCCGGGCTCACAGGGGATGAACTAGCCGCTCGTTGTGGATGGCACAAGTCAAAGTCATCTCGGATCTCGCGAGGCGTGACTCCACCATCGGACGCCGACATCCGCGCATGGTGTGCCGCCTGTGGCGTCGATGACCAGGCGGCAGACCTCATAGCCGCCTCGCGTTCCGCTGATTCCATGTACATACAGTGGCAGCAGATTCACCGTGACGGCATGCGGAAGATCCACGAAAAAACGGTTCCGCTATACCAGCGAACCCGACACTTCCGCGTCTACGCGTCCAATGTCGTACCGGGGATGCTGCAAACCGCCGAATACGCATCCGGCCTTTTGCGCTCCATCACGGACTTCCAGGGGACACCTGACGACGTCGACCAAGCCGTCCAGGCCAGGATCGAGCGATCAAGTGTCATCCGCAACGCAGGGCAGCGGTTCGCGATTCTGGTCGAGGAATCGGTCTTGTATTACCGAGTGGCCGACGATGCCGCGATGGCGGGCCAGCTCGGTCACCTCCTGTCGGTGATGGCACAGCCGAACGTATCCTTCGGAATCATCCCCTTCGGCGTGCGTCGTTCGGTTTGGCCACTTGAAGCGTTCTACGCCTTCGATGAAGACCTGGTCGCCGTGGAAACCTTGACGGCGGAAATCAACATCTCGACGCCGAGCGAAATCGGCACCTACCACAGGGCGTTCGCCGAGCTGGCGAAACTCGCCGATCGGGGTGCGGCAGCACGCGCGTGCATCACCAAGGCTGTCAACTCCCTCGGGTGAACCGGTGCAACCGAGTGCAACTTCGTGGACCGCGGCACTCATGGCTTCCTACTGTCGATCTGACGGCACCTCATCGGTCAATGCCGGTTGGGCGCCGCCTCCCTTCAGCATCGAACAGGAAGGCAGTGCAGTGAGCGACCTGTACGAGATCGAGATCCCGGCCGGACTCGCCGCCTACAAGGCGTGCGGCGGGAACCAGGGTGGGGGTGACGACGGGGAGTCGTGCGTGACCCTGCGGGAGGTGCCGGGGGTGGCGGGCGGGTTGTGGGTGATGGGTGACACCAAGGCGCCGGGGCGGGAACTGCGTTTCACCACCGTGGAGTTGAGCTCCGCCGGTATCGACCCGAACCGCTTTACGACCTCCGCCTGACGTACCACCTCGCACCAGCGGGCCCCGTTCCCAACGCAACTGGGAGCGGGGCCCGCCGCACACCCAGGGTAGGGCGCTCATGGATCACTGGAACAGGCCCGGCCTCCACTGGCACTGCTACGCGTGGGCGGGCGGCAGGCAGCCCGATGACGCCGAGCGGCGGCCGCCGGGACCGCAGAACAGCTTACGACCCGAATGGGCCAGCCCGGTACCGCCGTTGGAGGTCATGCACTGGCTCGCCAAGTCGGCGGCGCAGATCAGGCTCACCACCAACGACCCCGCCGAGGCGCTCGACTGGCTGGGCAAGCAGCTCGCCGACTCCCCCGCCTCGGAGGCCGACCTCCCCGCGTCCACCCGGCTGGATCACGCCCTGGCGTTCCTCGACACGTTCCCGCACGACGTGGTGTGGACGTACTGGACACCCGGCCAGCAGCTCCGGTCGGTCGCCGCCGTGGCGTGCCCCCGGACGTTCGGCCCCACGTCCGAAACGCCCCCGCCCTGCCCGCTTCGACGGCGCTGACCGGCGCTGACCGGCGCTGACCAGCTAACCGCCAGCCTCCCACCGGGTCGTGACAGCGTGTCGAGTGGCGGCGCACGATCCGCGACGAGAGGGTGACCGACGCAGGACCTCACCTGAAGGAGCGAGAATGCCCGAAGTCACCACCCCGTACACGACCGGCACCCCGTGCTGGGTCGATCTGATGGCGCAGGACCAGCAGGCGGCGCTGGACTTCTACCGCGACCTGTTGGGCTGGCAGGGGCAGGTCGGCCCGGCCGAGTTCGGCGGGTACGCGGTCTGCGAGCTGAACGGCAAGCCGTCCGCCGGGATCGGCCCGGCGATGGCCCCGGAGGGGATGCCCACCCCGCCGACCGTGTGGACCAGCTACCTGTCCACCACCGATGCCCAGGCCACCCAGGACGCGATCGTCGGCGCGGGCGGCACCCTGCTGGTCCCGGCGATGGACGTCGGCGAGCTCGGCCGGATGCTGATCGCCGCCGACCCGCAGGGCGCGGTGTTCGGCGTCTGGCAGCCGGGCGAGTTCTTCGGCGCCCGGGTCGTCAACGAGAGCGGCGCACTGACCTGGAACGAGCTGCACACCAGCGACGTACCCGGCGCCACCGCCTTCTACGGCGCGGCGTTCGGCATCGAGATCGAGCCGGCGCAGGGCGCCGAGCAGTACTGGGAGCTACGGGTCGGCGGCCGGGCCGTCGGCGGGGTCTCGCTGCTCGCCAACGACCCGCCCGGCACGCCCGCGCACTGGCTGACGTACTTCGCGGTGGACGACGTCGACTCCACCGTGGACGCCCTCGTCAAGCACGGCGGCACCGTCCTCGCCCCGCCGTTCGACATGGTGGCGGGCCGGATGTCGGTGGTGGCCGACCCGCAGGGCGCGCCGTTCGCGGTGATCACACCGAAACCGATGTAGGTGGACGGCACGGCCCACCGCGCACGGTGTCGCGGTGGGCCGTCTCCGTCCGACTCCCGTCCGTACAACTCCCGCCCGTACGGGTCACTCCGGCGCGACGGCCGTCACCCCCGCCATCACTCCCGCTGCGCGCGGCCGACGGCGCTGAGCACCGCCCGCACGCCTGCCGTGAGCACCGAGCCGTCCCGCCCGGCGCCCCAGACCACCTGTCCGCCGACCCCGCCGACCCGGGCCTCGACGTAGGCGACAGCGTCGCTACCAACACCCGCACCAGCACCGACGGCGTGCTCGCTGAAGTGCAGGATGTCGACCCCGACCCCGCCGACCCGCAGCGCGTCGGCCACCGCGTCGAGCGGCCCGGCGCCCTCGCCCCGCCGGCCGTCGACCTCCGCCCAGTCGTCGCCGACCCGCCACGGCCAGTCCGGCGCCGCGTCCAGGTACTCCGCGCGGAACAGTCCGTACAGGTCCTCCGCCGCCACCTCCCGCCCGCTGTCGTCGGTGGCCTCCTGCACGACCCGGGAGAACTCGATCTGGAGCCGCCTCGGCAGTTCCAGCCCGTGCCCGGTCTGGAGCAGGTAGGCGATGCCGCCCTTGCCGGACTGGCTGTTGACCCGGATGACCGCCTCGTAGTCGCGGCCCAGGTCGGCCGGGTCGATCGGCAGGTACGGCACCGACCAGGGCGCCTCGCGCGCCGGGACGCCCGACTCGGCGGCCGCCTTGGCGTGGTGGGCGAAGCCCTTCCTGATGGCGTCCTGGTGGGTGCCGGAGAAGGCGGTGTGCACCAGGTCCCCCACGTAGGGGTGGCGCTCGTGCACGGGCAGCCGGTTGCAGTGCTCGACGGTGCGGCGGATCTCGTCGATGTCGGAGAAGTCGAGCATCGGGTCGACGCCCTGGGTGTGCAGGTTGAGCGCCAGCGTCACCAGGTCGACGTTGCCCGTCCGCTCGCCGTTGCCGAACAGGCACCCCTCCACCCGCTGCGCGCCGGCCAGCACGGCCAGTTCGGCGCAGGCGACGCCCGTCCCCCGGTCGTTGTGCGGGTGGACGGAGAGGATCACCGACTCGCGGCGCTCCAGGTGCCGGTGCAGGTACTCGATCTGGTCGGCGTAGACGTTGGGGGTGGCGATCTCGACGGTGGCCGGCAGGTTGTGGACGACGGGCCGGTCGGGGCTGGCGTCCCACAGTTCGGTGAGGCCGTTGCAGACCTCCAGGACGTAGTCCGGTTCGGTCAGGTTGAACACCTCGGGCGAGAACTGGAAGCGCACCCCGGGCCGGCCGTCGGCCCGCCGCGCCAGGTGGGTGGCGGCCTCGGTGATCAGGGCCCGCAGTTCGTGCCGGTCGCGCCCGAGGACGACCTCGCGCCAGAGCGGGGCGGTGGCGGTGTAGAGGTGGACGACGACGCGGGGCAGGCCTTCGACGGCCTCGAAGGTGCGGTCGATCAGGTCGGCGCGCGCCGCCGTGAAGACGACGACGGTGACGTCCTCGGGCACCGCGCCGGGCACGGTGGCCAGTTGCCGGACGAAGTCGAAGTCGGTGCGGCTGGCGGAGGGGTAGCCGACCTCGATCTCCTTGAAGCCCATGGCCAGGAGCAGGTCGAACATCCGCTGTTTGCGCGCCGGATCCATGGGTTCGGCCAGCGCCTGGTTGCCGTCGCGCAGGTCGACGGGGACCCACAGCGGGGCGTGGGTGGTCCGTCGGCCGGGCCAGCGCCGCATCAGCGCGGGGACGTGCACGCGTTCGTGGGCGGGCCGGTAGCGGTGGGAGGGCATGGCACCCGGGCGCTGCGGGTTCCAGGCGGGGGCGGTGACCGGGACGGGACCGGCAGGGGTACGCAGGGTCGGGAATCGCATGATGAGTCCTTACGGAGGTACCGGTGGACCGGCAGGACGGCGCCCCGCAGCGGGGTGCCGGTCCGGTCACGCCCCGCTGCGGCCACCAAGAAGAAGGCCACCCAGGGGGAGACTCCACGGCTGCATGCCGGGTAGACTAACCACGAATCAAGTCCTCAGACAACCTGATAGGTGAACGCGATGTCCCCGCTCGGCCCCCTCCACCGCTCCCCCCTGGTCGACCAGGCCGCCCGGCGCCTGGAGGAGCAGATCACCGCCGGACACTGGCCGGTGGGCGGGAAGCTGCCGGGCGAGGTGGCCCTGGCGAAGGAGCTGGGCGTCGGCCGCTCGACCGTCCGGGAGGCGCTGCGCGCGCTGTCCGGCGCCGGGATGGTGCAGAGCCGGCAGGGATCGGGCGTGTTCGTGACGGCGGCCCGGCCCGCCCTGGACTGGCCGACCCGGCTGCGCCGGGCGGAGCTGGCGCACGTCTACGAGGTGCGCACCGTGGTCGAGGTGCAGGCGGCCCGGCTGGCGGCCGCGCGCCGCACGGAGGCGGACCTCGCCGCCGTGGACGCGGCGCTGGCCACCCGGCTGGCGGCGGGCGGCGCGGACGACGCGGCCTTCGTGGACGCCGACATCGCCCTGCACACCGCCGTGGTGGCGGCCGCGCACAACCCGGTGCTGGACGACCTGTTCGCCCAGTTCGCGCCGGTGCTGAGGGAGCAGCTGGTGGCCCTGGTGGGGGTGCTGGGGCTGCGCACCGGGGACCCGAACCACGGCTACGCGTCGCACGCGGACCTCGTCGGGGCGCTGCACCGGGGCGATCCCGAGGAGGCCGGGCGGGTGCTGGCGGCCGAACTGGAGGCCACCCGGTCACGCCTGTTGGCCGACTGAGCGGGGCGGACGAGGCGAAGGAAGAGGTGGCCGAATCGGTCGGCCGGGCAACCGACCGACCGTCCGGCCGGACATCCGGAGCGCGGACACACAGTTTTCACACGGCGGCCACCCGGCCGCCCACACCGAGGGTCGACGCCCCGTCAACCCGCTCCGAACTGGGATGCTTCGGCTACGGACGATCAACCGTCAGGCGACATTGTGTCCGGAGCGTGTGCGACCACGGCCCAGGCGGCGAACGCACTTTCACTCCAATCACACGGTATGACTAGTATCGCCTCGTCAAAGCCCGTGCCCCGGACGGCCCGCCCCGATCAGGCCGGCCGCCATCCCCAAGGAGACTGCTCTGCGCGCGCGTGCGAATCGGCGGCCCCCGACGCCGAAGGCCCCCCGCAGGCGTCCGCGCCTGTCACTGCGGACGGCGCTGCTCGTCCTCGCCGTCGTCCCCAGCATCGCCCTCGCCGCCCTGTGGGCGGTCACCAGCGGCGAAACCGTGTTCGACTTCCAGCGCCAGGCCGCCCAGGGCATGCTCGCCCAGAAGGCCGGCCAGCCCTCCAACATCGTCTACTACAGCCTCCAGGAAGAGCGCCGGCTCAGCGCCGAGGCGCTCGCCCGGCCCGGCGGCAACACCGACCAGCTACGCCGCCAGCGCCAGCAGACCGACGACGCGGTCCGCCAGTTCCAGGTCCTCTCCGGCGAGACCGCCGACAACGCCCCCGACGAGGTCCGCACCGCCGTCACCGAGGCCCGCCAGGCGATGGGCAGGCTCGCCGAACAGCGCGCCGCCGTCGACCACGGCTCGATCGACCAGCAGACCCTCTACGCGTACTACACCGACCTGATCGCCGTCGACCTGCGGCTGTTCACCGCGCTCAGCCGCGTCGACGCCGGCGAGGTCACCTGGGTCTCCAAGACCCTGGTGAACACCTTCTGGGCCAAGGAGATGCTCGCCCGCGAGGACGCCATCCTGGCCCGCGGCTGGCCCACCGGGCGGCTCTCCGCCGCCGACTACCAGCAGGTGCAGCAGGCCGTCGGGGCGCAGGAGCACCTCTTCACCGTCCAGGTCCTCCCGTACATCCCGGACGGCGAGTCCGCCGCCTGGCACGACCTGATGAACAGCCCCGCCTGGCAGGCCAAGGCCGCCGTCGAGCAGTCGCTCACCAAGCCCACCGCCGGCGAGGCCAACGGCACTGTCAAGCTCCCCGCCGCCCAGGACCAGTGGCGCCAGGCCCTCGACCAGCTCAACCCGCAGCTGATCAAGGCCATCGAGACCCGCACCAGCGCCATCGTCGACGTGGGCAAGGGCGCCATCCTCTCCCTCCTCACCAGGGTCGTCCTGACCACCGTCGTCGGCCTGATCACCGTCGTCGCGGTGATCATCGCCTCCTGGCGGCTCAGCCGCTCGCTGCGCCGGCGCATCAAGGAACTGCAGACCCAGGCCGAGGAGATGGAGCGCACCCTCCCCGAGGTCGTCGAGCGCCTCGGCCGCGGCGAGCAGGTCGACGTCGAGGCCGAGTCCCGCACCATCACCGCCGGCCCGCACGGCAACGGCACCGACGAACTCGCCCGCCTCGGCCAGGCCCTCAACCTGGCCCGCGCCTCCGCCGTCGAGGCCGCCGTCAAGCAGGCCGAACAGCACCGCGGCTTCGAGCGGCTGCTCCAGCGCATCGCCCGCCGCACCCAGCTGCTGATCGGCCGCCAGCTGCGCAAGCTCGACGAGCTGGAGCGCAAGCACGAGGACCCGGAGGTCCTGGAGGGCCTGTTCGACCTCGACCACCTCACCGCCCGCCTGCGCCGCTACGAGGAGAACCTCGTCATCATGGCCGGCGGCCAGCCGCAGCGGCGCTGGCGCAAGCCCGTCCCGCTGCTGGACGTGCTGCGCGCCGCGCAGGGCGAGGTGCAGGACTACCGCCGGATCATGCTCGACGTCGAGGGCCACCCGTGGCTGTCCGAGCGGGCCGTCGGCCCGGTCGCGCACGTGCTCGCCGAGCTGATGGAGAACGCCACCACCTTCTCCAAGCCGCCCACCCCGGTCGAGGTCCGGGCCGCCATGGTCGGCCGCGGACTCGCCGTCGAGATCGAGGACCGCGGCCTCGGCATGGACCCCGAGCAGTACGACGCCGCCAACGAACTGATGAGCCGCCCGCCCCGCACCGACGTGCTCGCCCGGGCGGACGACGTCCGCCTCGGCTTCCACGTCGTCGCCCGGCTGGCCGCGCACAACGGGCTGAAGATCGAGTTCCGGCCGTCCGCCTTCGGCGGCACCCGGGTCGTCGTGCTCGTCCCCGACGAACTCGTCATCGACGGCGACGCCGGACTGCCCGACGCCGCGCCCGTCGAACCGATCCCGCTCGTGCGGCGCTCCCGCAAGGCGCTGCTCACCGCCTCCAACGAGGCGCCGGAGCCGCAGCCGGCGGCGCCGCCGGTCGCGCCCGTGGACTCCTTCCCGCCGGGAGAGTCCTTCGCCCCGGCGGAGGCTTTCGCGCCGGCGCAGTCCTTCGCACCGGCGGAGACGTTCGGGCAGGTCGAGGCCTTCGGGCAGGTCCAGCACGTGGAGCAGCCCGGGTACGTCGAACCGCTCGGGCAGACCCAGCAGCTCCCGCAGGTCCAGCAGGTCCCGCACGACCCACTGACCGACCCACTGACCGACCCGCTGACCAGCCCGTTGGCCGACCCACTGACCGACCCGCTCACCGCCCCCGTCCAGGCCTTCGGGCACGTCGAGTACGTCCAGCCCGAGGCCGCACCCGCCGCCGAGCCGGTGCCGTTCCCCGCCCCGTACGCCGAGCAGCCGATCGAGCACAGCTCCCCGGCGGCCCCCGACACCCCGGTCGACCAGGTGCCCTCGCACGACGTGCCCGCCTACCCGGACATCGCCTACGCCCGGGTCACCGACGCCGAGGCCCCGTACGCCGACGAGCAGTACCGCCCGGCCGACCACTACCGGCTGGCCGAACGGCGCCGGCGCCGCGAGTACGCCTCCGCGGTGCCGCTCAGCCCCGCCGAGACCGAGCAGCCGCCGCTGCCCCAGCGCGTCCGGCAGGCCAGCCTGGCCGCCGAACTGCGCGTCCCGCCGGCGCCCCGCCCGCAGTGGGCCGAGCCCGCCGCCGGGCCCCGCGCCGAACCCGCGGCCCCGGTCACCGAAGCCGCCGGCGGCCCCTTCCAGCGCCCGGCGAAGCGCTCCGGTGCGACGATCGGCGCCTTCCAGCGCCAGTCCCGCGCCGCCCGCGCCCAGGACAGCGGCGAGCACCCGCTGCCCGGGGCCGCGACCCCGCCGGCTCCCCCCACCGCCCCCGCCGGCTCCCCGACGCCCGCGCCCGGCCCCTCCCCCTGGGCCCTGCCGGCCGCGGACCCCCGAACCACACGAACGGATGACCAGTCATGAACCGAACGATCGCCACCCACCAGGACCTGGACTGGCTGCTGGACGGACTCGTCGACTCGGTGCCCGGGACCAGGAACGCCGTCCTGCTCTCCGACGACGGCCTGGTCGTCAGCCACTCCCGCACCATCGAACGGGCCGACGCCGAGCGCCTCGCCGCCGTCGCCACCGGCCAGCAGAGCCTCGCCCGCGGCGTCGGCCAGCTCTTCGACGGCGGGCCCGTCCTCCAGGTGATCGTCGAGCTCGCCGAGTGCTGGCTGTTCATCATCGCCGCCGCCCAGGGCACCCACCTGGCCGTCGTCGCCTCCCAGGAGGTCGACGCCGAGGTCATGTCGGTCGCCATGCACACCCTGGTGCAGCAGGTCGGCCAGAAGATGACCACCCCGGTACGCAGCGAGCCCGGCCCCGCCTCCCCCGCCTCCCCCGCCGGCTTCGACGCCTTCGCCGCCCGGAACCGGGGCTGACACCGGTGGGCCCGTACGGGAACGGGGGTTGGCAGCGCGGCGGCGTTCCGCACTGGAGCGAACTGCCGGACGAGGACGCCGAGGTCGAGTCGGGCGCCATGGTGCGCCCGTACACCATCACCCGCGGCCGTACCGCCCCCGAACGCGACGACCTCACCCTGATCACCGTGCTCACCACCGTCGAGGACGAGGCCGCCCGGGCCCTGGCGCGGGGCAGCCGCGCCGGTGCCCGCGGCCTCCAGCCCGAGCACCGGATGATCCTCGACCGCTGCCGGCGGCCGGCCGCCGTCGCCGAGGTGTCGGCCGGCCTGGACCTCCCGGTCTCGGTCACCAAGATCCTGTTGGGCGACCTGGTCGCCCAGGGCCTGCTGCGGGCCCGGGCGCCGCTCTCGGTGGCCCGGGCCGCCGGAGGCGTGGACCTCGGCCTGCTCACGGCCGTTCGCGAAGGACTCCGGAGACTCTGAACCATGGCAACACCCCACCCCAGCAGTGCCGTTGACGCCACCGTCCCCACCGCGCCGGCCGCCGTCAAGATCCTCATCGCGGGCGGCTTCGGCGTCGGCAAGACCACCCTCGTCGGCTCCGTCAGCGAGGTCACCCCGCTGCGCACCGAGGAGTACCTGACCCGGGCCAGCGTCGGCGTGGACGACCTGTCCGGCGTCGACCAGAAGGACACCACCACCGTCGCCCTCGACTTCGGCCGGATCACCGTCAACCCGGACCTCGTCGTCTACCTGTTCGGCACCCCCGGGCAGGAGCGCTTCTGGTTCATGTGGAACGACCTCGTCAACGGCGCCCTCGGCGGCATCGTCATCGCCGACACCCGCCGGCTCGACACCAGCTTCGCCTCCATCGACTTCTTCGAGAGCCGGGGCATCCCCTTCGTCGTCGCCATCAACTGCTTCCACAGCCACAACACCCGCACCCCCGACGAGATCCGGGCCGCCCTCGACCTCGACCCACAGGTGCCGATGCTCCTCGGCGACGTCCGCGAACGCGCCTTCGGACGCGACCTGCTGCTCGCCCTGGTCGACCACCTGATGGACCTCGCCGCCGCCCCCGTCGGCTGAACCGCCCTTCCCCAGGAGCCACTCCATGACCTCACCCCTGCGCGTCCTCGTCCACGGCGGCGGCATCGGCGGGCTCACCCTCGCCACCGCCCTCGCCTCGCGCGGCCACCACGTCGACGTCGCCGAACTGCGCGACCAGCTGGAGGCCCTCGGCGTCGGCATCATCCAGCCCTCCAACGCCCTCCACGTGATGCGCGAGATCGGCGTCCTCGACGACTGCCTCGCCGCCGGCTTCGAGTGGGAGGTGCTGACCATCTGCGACCCGGCCGGCGCCACCCTCGCCAAGATCCCGCAGCCGCGGATGGGCGACGTCCCCTCCAACAACGGCATCCCCCGCCCCGCCCTCGCCCAGGTGCTGGCCACCGCCGCCACCCGGGCCGGCGCCACCCTGCGCTTCGGCACCACCATCGCCGACCTCGCCGAGGACGCCGACGGCGTCGACGTCACCCTCACCGACGGGCACCGCGGCCGCTACGACCTCGTCGTCGGCTTCGACGGCATCGGCTCGCCGCTGCGCAAGCGCCTCTACGGGGAGAAGTACGCGCCGGAGTACACCGGCTTCGCCAACTGGCGCGTCACCCTGCCGCGTTCGCCCGAGGTCCAGGGCGTGGTGATGTCCACCGGCAACCTCCGGGCCAAGGCGCTGCTCACCCCGATCAGCGACGACCTCATGTACCTGGGCTCGGTGTTCGCCGAGGCCGAGGACTTCCGGCCCGACCCGGGGCACGCCCACGAGCAGCTCGCCGAGCGCCTGGCCGGCTTCGGCGGCCCGATCGCCGAGGCCCTCGCCCAGGTCACCGACCCGGCCTCCGTGGTCTACACGCGGATCTCCCAGGTCAGCGTCGAGGAGCCCTGGCACGTCGGCCGGATCGCGCTCGCCGGCGACGCCGCCCACGCCTCCACCCCGCACCTCGCCCAGGGCGCCGCGATGGCCGTCGAGGACGCCCTCGTCCTCGCCCGGAGCCTGGACGCCGCCGAGGCCGTCCCCGCCGCGCTCGCCGCCTGGGAGGAGCGCCGCCGCCCCCGCGCCATGTGGGTCCAGGCGCTCTCCCGGGCCATCCTCAAGCAGGAGACCGGCACGCCCACCACCCCGGAGGAGGACGAACTCCTCAAGGTCGGCATCCCGGGCGCCGCCCACGTCCTCGTCCAGCCGTACTAGCCGTACCGGCCGGTCTGCTGCGCGCTCCCGCGCGGCAGACCGGCGGCAGACCGGCGGCCGACCGGGTCAGGCGCCGGGGATCTCGTGCCGCCGCTGCCACACCGCCGCCGAGACCCGGGCCAGCAGCCGGGCCGCCGGGTCCGTGCGGTCCTCGCCCGAGGCCAGCGGGCCGGTGTAGCAGACCGCGATCAGGTAGGGCGGGCAGTCCTGCGGGTGGACCAGGCCCACGCTGTGCCGGGCGCCCGGTACCCAGCCGTTCTTGAAGGCGATCCGGGTGCCCGGCGGCAGCCCCGCCGCCAGGTCCACCCGGAACGCGTTGCGCTCCAGCAGCGCCAGCAACTCCGGCTCCCCGCCCAGGGAGTGCAGCAGCCGCACCAGGTCCCGCGCGCTCACCCGGTTGTGCACCCCCGCGTCGCGCGCCGCGTAGTCCTCGATCCCGCGCGGGCTCGCGCTGCGCGTCGCCCCGGCCCGCCGCCAGGCCTCGGCCACCGCCGCCCGGTCGACCCGGGCCAGGCACAGGTTGGTGGCCAGGTTGGAGGAGTGCGTGATCATCCGTTCGGCGAGCAGCCGTAGCGGGGCGGTGCTGCCGACCAGCTCCCAGGGCAGCGAATCGCTGTCCCACGCCGGGTCGTTGCCGAACTCCCCGCCCACCACGGACGCGAAACGGTTCACCACCGGCACCTCGGCGTCCAGCTCCACCCCGCTGCGGTGCAGCGCGGCCAGCACCGCCACCTTCATCGTGCTCGCCGCGTCGTGCACCTCGTCCGGCTCGCGCACGAACACCGGCTCCGCCTCGCCCGCCCAGGGGGCCACCACCACAGACAGCATGGCCGAAGCCTAGAGCCTGGCGGGCTACTTGACGCAGGTCCGGTCCGTGCCGGGCAGCCGGCCCGTGGCCAGGTAGGCGTTGACGGAGTCGTCGACGCAGGCGTTGCCGTAGACGCCGAAGGTGGCGTGCTGGAAGGCGCCGTCGAGGGTGACCAGCCGGGAGCCGGGCAGCATGCCGTGCAGGGCGACGCTGCCCGGGTACGGGGTGCGCGGGTCGCCGCTGGCGGCCACGATCAGGGCCGCGGTGTCGCGCCGCACCCGGGTGGGCTCCTCGCGCGGGGCGTCCCAGAAGGCGCACGGGGTGATGTCGTCGGTCATCGGGCCGAACAGCGGGTGGGCGGCCCGGTCGCGTTCGATGTCGCGCCAGTACTGCTCGGGGTCGTGCGGGGTGGCCACGTCCCCGCACAGGATCGCGGTCTGCACGCTGCCGGCGGCCGAACCCGCGCTGGTGAACGCCTCCCGCAGGAGGGCGGCGAACGCGGGCGACAGCCGGGTGGGCCGCCCGTCGGCGGCCCCGGCCAGGACGGACAGCTGCTCGGCGAGGCTCGCCCGCGCCGGGTCGAGGTCGCTCGCGATCCCGGCGAACAGCAGCGCGGGCACCTGGCTGCCGTCGAGCCGGAAGACCTCGGGGGCGGCGCCGACGGTGAGCGGCTCCCGCGCGGAGGCCGCCACGACCCGGTCGACGGTGGCGCGCACCTGCTCGCGGGTGCGGCCGAGGCCGTAGGCGGCGTCCCGCGCGGCCGTCCAGTCGGCCCAGCCGTCGAGCGCCCGCTCGTGCTCGTTCTCCGTGCCCCGCATCAGCCGGGGGTCGTAGCGGCGCGGGTCCAGCGCCCCGTCGAGGACCACCCGGTCGTAGCGGCCGGGGAACATCTGGGTGTAGGCCGTGCCCAGATAGGTGCCGTACGAGTACCCCAGGTAGGAGATCTTCCGCTCGCCGAGCGCGCCCCGGACGACGTCCAGGTCGCGGGCCGTGTTCCGGGTCGTCACGAAGGGCAGCACCGAGCCGTTGGTGGCCCGGCACTTGTCGGCCACGCTCTTCGCCCGCGCCGTCTGGAGGTCGAAGCCCGCCCGGTCCGGGCCGGCCGAGGGCAGGCCGGGGCCGGCGGACAGGCCGCAGTCCAGCGGGGTGCTGCGGCCGACGAAGCGCGGGTCCACGCCGATCACGTCGTAGCGGGCGCCGGTCTCCTTCATCGCCCCGCGCACGAGCACGGAGTTGGCGAGGCCCGGCCCGCCCGGGCCGCCGAAGTTGAGCAGGAGGGAGCCGATCCGGTGCCGGGTGTCGGTGGCCTTGAGCCGGGATATCGCGACGGTGATGGTCCGCCCCCGGGGGTCGGCGTAGTCGAGCGGCACGGTCACGTCCGCGCAGCGCGCGCCCGCGCTCTCCAGGCCGCGGCCCACCTCGTCGTCCGGGCCCAGGACGCAGCTGCGCCAGTCGAGGCGCTGGTGGTGGTAGCGGTCGAGTCCGGCTCCGGAGGCTGCGGGGCTCGCGCCAGCGGCCGTCGCGGCGGGCGCCGTGGCGAGGCAGGCGGTCAGGGCGAGGCCCACGGCCGAGGCGCGGCTCGTCAAGGCCTTGGGGGTACTCATGCGGTCTCCTGGCGGTGACGGGTGCGGTCGGGTGACCGGGAAGTCGGTCACACCGACTTCCCGCGCGTCAGCCTTCCAGCGCACCCGGCACCGGATCATCACCCTGGGACACGAACTGTCGGTACGTCAGGAGCATTAGCCTCGGCGGTCGGCGTACCGCCGGGGCAGTAAGGCGCGGTTCTCCCGGAGCTACGGTGAAGTGATCACGGCACCTGAACGCCGAGACGACCATGCAACGGCAGCCGAGGAGAATCAGCGCGGCAATCGCTGCCCGGACGGTGCGGCGGCTCCGAGCAGTTATGCCTGCGGGTGCTGAGCGGGTCGGCCGAGCTGCCAGACCTGCCACCCTGCCTTGAGCCATGGATCCGCCGTGACCGCGTTGCGCACGTCAACCAGCTCGCCCGGCGGGCGGGGCTGGAGACGGAGTACACCCATACGAGTGTCGCGTTCCCTGTCAAGTTCTTGTGTTCAGATTTCAGCCCTCTTTGAGCCGCCGCTGCGCTCCCTGAGGTCGTGGTGACGCCCTCGACGATCGGCAGTGCTGCGGTCTGAGCAGTGTTCAGCGCAGTGGACGGTCACGGCTTCGCGGAGCGGAGGTTCTTGGCCAGCGCCTCGGCTGCTGGCCTCTGCCCGGGATCGTGAGCGAGGCCAGCGAGAAGGGCGTCTTCGAACTGAGGGAACGGCCAGGGGCCGGAGGCTGTCAGATCGCGGGGGTGGCCAGCGGCGATGTCGGCGAGGAGTTCGGCTCGGCTGCTGTCTGGGTCGCGGTAGTCGGTCGGTGGGGTGCGGGTCCAAGACCAGAAAAGGGAGGCGACCAGCGACCACACGTCCGCCTCGGGTGTGGTTGCGATGTGCTCGGTGGAGCCGATCACGAGGGCTGCCACCTCGGGGGCGGTGGTGTGGGTCATGCCGCCGCGGTGGACGTAGAACGGTACGGGGACGGGGCCCTGGGCACAGGCCAGGTCGATGATCCGTACGGCGTCGTCCTCGAAGACGACGTGGTCGGGCTGAAGGTCGCCGTGGGTCCAGCCGGCGGTGTGGAGGTCGGCGAGGGCTTCGGCGGCCTCGGCGGCGGCCGTCAGGATCGAGCGGCGGGCGGCTGGGGTGTCGTCGCCGCGGTGGGCGGGTTCCATGGCGTCCCAGAGGCTGGTGCCGTCGATCCACCGCATGGCCAGCCAGGTACCGTCCCCGCACCGGCCGTGGGCCCGGTAGTGGTCGGCTCCGAGCGCGGCCAGCACCTCGCCTTCGCGGCCTGCCATCAGGCCGTCGGTGATCTTCAGGGCGGTGTCGCCGACTTTGAAGAAGGTGGTGCCGCGCCGTTCGTGCAGGAGCTTCGGGTCTCCGTCGAGGCCGAGCTCGGTGATCAGGGGGTGCACGGAAGTCCTTCCGGGAGGTCTATTCTCCGGCGGGTGTCCTGGTGGCCAGCCTGCCGGACTTCGGGGCCGGGGGCGAGTGGCGGGTGTGGCCGCCGGGGGCGGGCTGCCGTGTTCGGGGCGCCTGCGTCGGCCGGGCTTCAAGTTGCCCTAGGGTGTGGGGAGTTCCCGGTGGCGGCTCGCTGCCGGGACTTCGTGCTTCCTGGGGCGGAGTGGATCATGCGATACGTGCGGTTGCTGCGGCGCGGGCCCGTGCTCCTGCTGTGGGGAGCGCAGACGGCGTCGGTGTTCGGCGACCGGCTGTACGCGATGGCCGTGATGTGGATGGCGTGGGAGCACGCGGGCGCCGGGGCGATGGGTCTCGTGGCCGTCGCCGAGTCACTGCCGTACATCGTGCTCGGCACGGTGGGGCGCCGGGTGATGGACCGGTTCGCGTCGCTGCGGGCCCTGGCGGTGGTGGACGCGGTGCGGCTGGTCCTGGTGGCCACGCTGCCGTGGGCGTGGTCCGAGTTCGGCACGGCGGGGCTGATCGCCTCGGCCGCGCTGCTGGGGGTCGGCGGGGCGCTGTTCGACCCGAACCTTGGCGCGATGGTGCCGGACCTGGTCAGGCCGGGCGAGGTCCAGGCGGTGAGCGGGCTGATGGACCTGACCGGCCGCATCGCCCGGATCGCCGGCCCCGGGGCGGCCGGGCTGCTGCTGGCGGTGATGCCGCTGGCCGGGCTGTTCTGGGTGGACGCGGCGACGTTCGCCGTCTCGGCCCTTGCCCTGGTGCTGCTGGCCGCCCGCGTCCGCCTGGCTGCTGCCGCCCCGCAGGCCGGGCCGCAGGCGGCGGGGGTGTGGCCGGGCGCCTGGTCGCTGGTGCGGACCCATCCGGACACCGGGGTGGTGCTGGCGGTGCACGGGATCGGGATCTTCGCCGGGGCGGTGTCGCTGGCGATGCCCGCGCTGCTGGCTGCCCGGCTCGGCGCCGGGGCCTCCGCCTACGCGGCGGTGCTGGCGTGCACCGGCGCCGGGGCACTGGCGGGCAACCTGGTGGCCGGGAACGTGCGGCTGCCGGCGCCGCTGACGGCGGTGTACTGCGGTGCGTGGGCGGTGTCCGGGCTGGTGCTGGCGGCCACCGGGTTGGCCGGGTCGCTGCCTGTGCTGTTGGCGCTGTCCGTGTTGTCGGGGGCGGTGTCGCCGTTCCTGCAGATCGCGCTGTCCACGCACTTCGCGCTGTTCCCTCCGGCCGCCCGCAGGCGGCTACTGACGGTGGACCTGACCGTGATCCGCACGTGCGGGACGGTCTCGATGCTGTTCGTCCCGGCGCTGGCCGCCGGCGGCCCGAGGGCCGCGTTCCTGGGCGGCGGCCTGGTGGTGGCGGTGGTCGGCGGGGCGGGCGCCGTGCTGGTGCTGGTCCTGGCGCGGGGGCGCCGGCCGCTGCCGGAGGCCGCGCCGGTTCCGGAGCTGGCGGCCCGCGACTGAGCACGGGCACGGGCCCCTCGGTGCGGGGCCCGGCCGGTGTGCTGGTGGTGCTCAGGTCAGCCGGCGAGCAGCTGCCAGTGGGTGACGGTGATGTCCTCCAGCGGGATGCCGAGGTCCTTGTAGATCCGCTGGTGCATGGCGCCGAACCAGGCGTCGCGGCGGTCGTCGAAGAACGCCTGGTCGTACCAGGCGACGCCGAGCAGGACGGTGCCGCCGCCGTTGGGGTTGCCGGGTTCGGCCTCCCAGTAGGTGCACTGCCAGTCCCAGAGCATGAGCTCCTCGGGGCGGTTGCGCAGGCGCTCGTCGGACTCGCGCAGGGACTGGATGCACCGCTCGGCGGTGGCCGCGTCGGGGCAGTAGTAGGTGCAGTCGGACTTGGCGATCGGGGTCTTGTCGGCGCGGCGGGCCGCGTCGGCGTCCTCCCCGGTCAGGACGCGGACCCGGGTCACCAGGTCCTCGCGGGTGGCGATCTCTTCGAGGATGGTCACGGTGTTGTGCTCCTCTCGCTGGGGTGTTGATCCCTTGGGTGGTGCTACCAGCCCGTCCCGGTGACCGGGTCGAGGCTGGGGCTCTGGGGGTCGCGTCGACGGACACCGTCCGGGGCGACGTAGCGGACGTTCAGGCCGACCCGGGCGCCGTCGCCGGTGTTGGTGCCGGAGCGATGCAGCAGGCGGCTGTCCATGAGCACGGCGGACCCCGCCGACAGGGGCAGGGCGGTCGTGGCGTCGGCGGTGAAGCCGGTCGCCTGGTCGGCCCGGCCCCGCTCGGCACCGTGCTCGGCCTCCGAGGAGAACGGCAGGTAGCCGAAGTGCTGTGAGCCGAGGACGGCGTGCAGGCAGCCGTTGTCGAGGGTGGCGTCGCTGATGGCCAGCCAGGCGGAGACGGACCGGCCGGGGTCGAGTTCGACGCGGGCGTCGATGCCGTCCTGGTGCCAGGGGATCTCGAACGTGCGGCCGGGCCACTTCACCACGAGGAAGGTGTTCTCCACCGCGATGGCTGGCCCGATGACGTCCTGGACGGCGGCCAGCAGCTGCGGGGCACGGACGGCCGCGCGGGCCCACTCGGCGCTCAGGTGCGGGTTGCGGACGATCTCCTGGCGGCCGGCGCGGTGCTCGGCGACGAGCTGGGCGGCGCGGGCGCGTGCCGCTGCGGGCGTGGACCACTCGACGCCGGTCCGCAGTCCGCGGCGGCCGAGGACTCCCTCTGCGCTGGTCACACTGGTCATCAGGTCCGATCCCTTCGAAGCGGGGTTTCCCTGGGCGATGCGGGGTGTCGGCTCAGGCTGCCGTGCGGGGGCGGGTGGTGCCGGGCGCGAACGGCGGCCGTATCGGGGCACGTCCGGGCCGCGGGAGCACGCGCAGGGCGGCTCGCACCGCCCGGCACGGGACGGCCAAGAGCTGACGTCGGGTCACCGGCTGTTCGGGCAGGGCCAGCTCGGCCCAGACCCGTTTGCCCCGCTCGGTCCGCTCGGCCCCGTGGGCCAGGGCCAGGTACTCGACCAGTTCCAGCCCTCGGCCCCTCTCTGCGTCGGCCCCGGCCCGGCGGCGCCGGGGCAGCGCGGTCGAGCCGTCGTAGACCTCGACCAGGGCCCGCCGCAGCCGCACGTTCACGTAGACGGCGACGGTGAGCATCGGGGCCTGGGTGTGCCGGACGGCGTTGGCCACCAGTTCGGAGGTGACCGTGTCCAGCGCGAGGCGGGTGTCCTCGTCGAGCAGGACGCCCCAGCTGACGATGCGGGTCCTCACTCTGCGGCGGGCAATGGGGACGGAGACCGGATCTCTGGTCAGGAAGAAGACATGGGAGTGCACGACCACGGTGAGGAACCCTTCGGCGCTGGCCTGGAGAGCGGCACCGGCCACCCGGGAATGGACGAGCGGGTGGGCGGTGCCGCCGATCGTGGAGCCGCAGCGGCCCCTCGCTTCCGGGGCTCTCGCTCGGCCTGACATCGAGTCAACAGGTGTGCGCGGGGCGTGAACACGGTAGAGACACCCCGGATGCTTGAAACCCTTGAAACCTGGCCCGGGGGCGGCGATGGCAGCACGCGAACGGACACCCAACGGCAAGCTCGCCGCCTTGGTCGCCGAGTGCCGGTGGGCGAGCAACGGCGAGTTCGCCCGCGCGGTCAACCGGGCCGGCACCGAGGCCGGGTACAAGCTGAAGTACGACGAGTCCGCCATCTCGCACTGGCTCTCGGGCACCCGCCCCATGGCCAAGTACCAGAAGGTGGTACTGGAGGCCCTGACCCGCCGCCTGAGGCGACCGGTCACCGCGTTCGAGGCGGGATTCGCCGATGAGCCTGACGTTCAGCCCCAGTCCACGGATACGGTGGCAGGACTGATCGATCTGGGGGTTGTGGACATGGACCCATCGCGCAGGGGCGTACTCGGGGCCGGCCTGTACTCGGTCGCCCTCACCATCCCGGGCTGGCCGGACCACCTCGGGCGGTTCGAGCGGTTGAAGACCGACCCGCACAGCCGGATCGGCATGGCCGAGGTCGAGTCCGTGATCGCCATGACCGAGAAGATCAGCGAGCTGGACGACCAGTTCGGCGGCCGGACAGCCCGGCCGATGGCCGCAGCGTTCATGGTCAACAACATCGCCCCGTACCTGAAGGCCACCGCCTCCGACGAGGTTCGCAAGGCGATGCTGTCCGCCGCAGCGGACCACCTCTACCTGACCGGCTACATGGCCGTGGACGAACGCCTGGACCTGCTCGGCCAGAGCTACTACACGAAGGCCCTGGAGCTGGCCCTGGCCGCAGGTGACCACTTGACCTACTGCACGACCTTGCGGGGCATGAGCGTTCAGGCCGTCGAACTCGGCCACGGAGCACCCGCCCTCCGGTACGCGAACGCCGCCGCTGCCGCCTCACCCGAGGCAGGGCCCAGGATGCGAGCCTTCCTTGCCGGCCAGCAGGCCCACGCCCTCGCCCAGACCGGCGACCGTGCCGGCGCCCTGGCCATGCTCCACGGGGCCGAAGTCGCCATGGAACAGGCCGAGTCCAAGGCCAAGGCCCACGGCTCCTACGACCCGTCCTCGCTCTCGTACCACGTCGCCCAGGTCAACTACGAACTCGGTGACCGCGAAGGCGCGATCCGCGCCCTCCAGCACTCCGAGAAGGTCCGTCCCGCGGTCTACCGCCGAGCCCGCGTCCGCCACCGCGCGATGCTCGCCGAATGGCAGCTCGAAGCCGGTCGGCTGGAGGAAGCCGTACAGAGCTGGAACCTCGCCCTGGACGACTTCCCCCACGTCCAGTCCGGCCGGGCTGATGACCGCTTCCGCACCATGCTCTCCGCAACCCAGTCGCACCGCCGCAACCACCACGTCCGCGAACTCCTAGAACGTGCCCGACCCATGGCAGTAGGCCGTCCGATCTAAACCCTTCGTCGAGAGGGCGCGGCGCCGTACGCGTAAGGCGAGGGTCGTCCTCGCGCGCCGTCTCCCACACGATCTTGCTCGTCGGTGCGGTTACGGCTTGGGGAAACGGACAACGTTGTCGGGCAACCGGGCCTGTTCCTCGGCCTTGCGCAACCGGTCCGCGAGGACCGCGCCGGCGAGCGCGAGGTGGGTGATCTGGTCCTTCAACCTCGTGTTCTCCTCAGTCACGTCGGAGACCCGCTCCTTCAGCTTCGTGACGGTCTTCCGCAGCCGCCTCTCGGCTTCCGGGACCTGCTTCGTCTCAGTGCGGACGCGTTCGTAGAACTCGTTCTTTAGATCCGCGTGACGCTTGAGCAGGGCCATACGGTGGACGCTGGCCTCGGCGGCCAGCGCGACGACAGTCAGGCTGCCGTTGGACACGGTGGCCTGGCCGGTCAGGAGGCGATCGATGGCCTCGCGGATACGGGCGCGTTCGTCCTGGTGTTGTTCGTTCATGTCAGGGCCTCGGCAGGTTGGGCGGTGGCGTCGTGGGTGCCGGCGACCTCGCGCAGGCGGTCCGCGTTGTGCTTCAGCCGCCGGCCGACGGGTTCTGGGGCCGCAGCGGCCAGGGTGTCGAGTTCGCGGGCGCGTTCGCGAAGGTTGCGGGCGTCGCTGTCAGTACGGATGGCGTTGCCACAGCCGAGCTGGCAGGCGAACTGGTTCGGCGCAGTCGCGTTCGGGTCCGGCTCGCAGAGTGCGGTGTCTCGTTTGAAGACGCAGATCAGGTGGGCATCGGGGTTGTCGAACAGGACCAGGCCGTCCCGGGCCAGGAAGCTGGCGGCCTTCTTGGCGAACTTGGCGGTGACGATTTTTCCCTCGAACCTGGGCGTTGTTGCTGCGGCCGTCAGCGCCCGGCGGGCGGCCGGGCCCGAGATCCTTTCACCGGCGGCCATCCGATCGTTCAGCTTCGCTGCGGTGTCGGCCGCCGCCCGCACGGTCTCGACGTCGAGCTCACCGTGGATGCCGCGCCGGCTGCGGGTGCCATAGCCGGTGGAGGTGCGGGCGTCCAGGATCGTTCGCATGTGCCCGTACTGGATGGCCAGGGCGATCAGTCCGCCAGGGCGGCGGGCGACGTGCCAGGCCAGTGTGCGCCGGAACCGGGCGATGCCGATCTTGCCGTGCGAATCCTCCGGAATGGCCTGCTCGGGCAGTCCCAGCTCGGGGGCCTCCCGGTTCGCCCACGCCACGAAATCCTCGATCCGCTTGTTCAGTGCCCACCTCTTCAGGACACCCTGGTTGCCCCGATCGTGAGTGAAACTGTGACGGGTCGAATCGAGCAGGAGTTCGCTATCGGGAACGATGCGTTCGAGGACGCGTATGGCGCGGACGACGGGGGTGATCGCGGCCCAGGGCACCTCGCGTACCTCACCGGCTGATACGTGGTTGCCATCCGCGTCGGTCACGTTCTTGTAGTGCCGGCTGTAGATCAGGTGGCGTCCAGGCGTCCCGTCGGAGCGAGGTTCGGGATCGGGACAGCAGCCGGAGCGCAGGCCCTGGACTTCCTGGGGACGCATGCCGGTCAGGTAGAGACAGACGACCGTCGCGGCGGTACCCAAGTGCCGCATCAACTCGGCGGCCTCGGAGAAGTCGATGTGCTCGCGCCACAGCCGTCCGTTGATTCGCCCTCGTGTCTCCGTTGGCAGCGGGGCCCGTCCGGGTTGCTCGGCAGCCAACGAGCCGAGCTCGTACCGTTGCGCGAATCTGCTGACCTGCTGGGGGCTGGCTCCTGTTGTTGCGGCGATGAAGGTCCGCGCGAGGACAGTCTTGCCCTTGTGGTGCACGGTGGGCAGAGGAGCGCCGGAGCGGACGAGAGGCAGCAGGTGTGCCTCCAGCGCGGCTTCCCCTGCGGGAGTCGTGTGCGTTGTGGCGGCGAGGTCCTTCATACGGCACCACTCGGCCCAGGCCGCCAGAATGTCGTCGGCGAAGTCCTCGACCATCCGGATCGCCCACACCAGCAGCGGACCAATGACCTGTGGATCCAGCGGCTCGGTCGAGTTCTCCCCACCGCCCTCGCCCTTCGCGGCGGGGAGGTAGTCGTCGACGCCCTCGGTCACCCACGGTGGCTCGGGTACGCCAAGAGGACGGGTAGAGAGTTGGTCGAACGCCCACAGATCCGTCAACCGTCCGAGAACGGCCGCCGCGAGCCCGCGGCTGATGCCCGTGGCGAAGCGATGGTCGACGTAAGCAGCGAAGTCGTCCGGACCGCACGCTACGAGCTCGGACATCCCGTGCTCGGACAGCCAGCGGGCCAGCATCATCCACTCACGACACGTTTCCACCAGGTCAGTGGCTGCCGTCCGCCCACGAGCCTGAACCCCGCGTGTCCGCAGGTGGGTTGGGCGGAGCTGCCCGTTGATCAAGGTCCACGCGATCGGCTTCAGCTGGTCGCGCGCTGCCGCAGGGCAGTTCTGCCACCGGATGGACAGCAGGTTGGCACTGGGGTTGTCGATCAGTGGGGCGAGTGACCAGACCATCTCCCGGTAGTGGCCATTGGGTTGGCGGTTCTCGGGGCTGATCCACCGGGGGAGCACGACGGGACTGTTCGGAGTGGGCACCGGCAGGATGTACGGGTCATCCTCGGCAGCGGGGACTGCGGTCACGGGGCGAGGTCGCCTTTCAAGAGAAGGCTGATGAGGGCGCGGTCGGTGTCGCTGATCCCGGTCACGGCGGCACTCCAGGCGGCGGGGCCCACCTTGTCGCGGAGGTCTTCCAGCCGCAGCAAGTGGTCCCGCCAACGGCCGTTCCAGATGTGCTCGGGCACAGCGGAGCGCATGCTGGCCAACTGCTCGTGAAGGTGGGCGAGACGGGAGTGGTGGCCGGGATGGACATGCGCGTTGCGGCAGGCGAGACAGAGGAGGAAGTCTGCTCCGCAGCCGCCTTCCGTGGTGGGCCAGGGGCTGTTTTCCTCATCCGAGCAGTCCGCCGTCGCGGTCTCCTGGTGTTCGGGGTTCGAGGCGTCGGCCAGGCGGCCGGCAAAGACGGCAGCCCGGGCCTTCTCCAGCGCATCCAGTGCACCCTCCTCGAACACGTCCCGGGAGGCAGCTTGGACCCGCTGGTCGGGCAGGACGTAGGTGCTCTGGTGGGTTCGTTGGGTGTGCTGCAGCGGCTTGCCCTCGGCAACCACCGTGGTCCGCCGAGTCCGTTGGAACGGCGAACCGCCCAGGTTGTGGCTTCGTGCCCACCACTTTGCGTCGTTGCGAGAGATGCCGAACGCGAGGGGGCCGACCGGCCGGGGGCGGTCCAGGGCTGTCGTTTCAAGCCCGACCGTTCTCACACGGAAGGTGATCAGCAGATCTGTACCCGGTACCAGGCGAGCGGCCAGAATCCGGCCGTGCACGGTGGCCTCCAGCGCCTGGGTGATCAGTCTGCCCGGCGAGTCGGCCCCTGAGTCGGTTATGTTCTCGGTCGAGAACCACCGCCCGCCGCCGGCCCGGTGCTTCTCCACCTGCACCTGGTAGGTCACCGCCCTGGTTTCCCCGGCTGATGGCGACAGCGTCGGCGCCGGCATGCGGTCGTAGACGGAGAGATTCCAGCCGAACCGGTCGGTCAGGAGCACACCCAGCGCCGTCGCCTCACCGCGTGTCAGGAACAACCGTCCCCATGCCCGCTCCCCGCCATTGGCGCCGAGGAGAGTACGGTTCGTCACCGTTGGCGAGCCGTGTCGCGAGGGCGTGCGAGGGACGTCACCCTCGCGCGCGAGGTGATCCAAGACCTGGCCGATCCGCCAGTCCCGGCCGCCTTCGGTCAGTTCCCCGGCCCGCCAGCGCTCCAGGAGCTCGGTATTCTCACGAACGCGCATCAACGCTGCCCGGAACTGCCGTTGAGCGGCCAGCAGCACGCTCTCCCGTTCCGTTTCCTCGTACGACTGCTTGCTCGGCCTCGGCGAGGGAATGCGTCGCGCAAGCTCCTCCGCCACCGGGCCGGTGGCCAGGCGCGAGTCCCTTCGTAGCAGCACACGCACGCACGACAGAGTGTTTCTTCCGTTGCTCGTGCCGACGTGGCGTTCGCGCCAGCGCTGCATCGTGGCCGCGTCCAGGCCGTCCAAATCTTCCGGGACGTGCTTACGGCTGTTCAGGAAGCGAGCGAAGACCAATAGCCTGTCCCAGTAGTTCTGTGCGCTGAGGTGCTGGCTCCAGTGGCGTGACTGGCCCGCGAACGCCGCCGCGAGGGAGCGTTGCATCGGCTCGGGTACCGGCAGAGCGGCGAAGTCGAAGATCTTTGAGAAACCGGCCTTGTTGACCACCGTCACGACCAGCCCGTCCGGCGTCAGCGGCTGCGGGCCGCGATGGCCAGCCGGCGGCGGCGCTGCCCTGCGCCCGCGCCCGCTCACCGACCCACCACCGGCAGCGCGTCGACCAGCTCATCCACCAGCAACTCCACGTCTTGGATCCCCGAGGTCTCCCGCGCGAGACGGGCGAACACCCCATCCAGGTCCTGGATCTCCCGCCTCCCCGGCTCGTGGTCCGTGGCCGCCAGGATCGACTCCAGCCGCAGGTGAGACACAGGCGCGAGGTAATGGCGTTTGGTGGTCTCCACGTCCGAGTGTCCCAGCAAAGTCATGACCAGGAACCACGGGTCGCCGAACAGCAGCGCGAAGTCCCGTCTGTCCGCGGCGGTCAGCCCGAACCTGGTCTCCATCAGCTGGTTCAGCACGATCAACTGGTAGAGCGCCATAGAGTGCCTGGCCGAATGCGGCGTCGCCCACGGCGACTTGCCCCGCACCTCCGCCAGCCGGAAGCCTCGCCCCAGCTCCCGCTCTTCCGAGGTCAGCAGCACCTGCTCGCAGCGCAGGTTCGCGTTTCGGAAGACCGTGTTCCAGCGGTCTGGCAGCATCGGCAGGCCCTGCTCGGTCAACCACAGCCACGCCGGCTCCGGGCCTTCACGTCCCTCCAGGTAGAGCCACTGCCGCTCCCGCCAGTCCAGCAGGGCCAGCTTCTGCTCGCCCTCCACCCCGTCCCGGTCTACCCAGCGCACTTTGGGCTCCCGTCCCCTGGTCACCTCCCTGACCAGCCGCATATAGGGCAGTCGCTCGTAACGCCCCTCCTCCTGGGCCCGCGCGATCGCCCAAGCCCGCTCCGACTGCACATACGCCTCCACTTGGCCGAGCGAGTCGACACTCGCGTAGAAGGTCCGGGACCTCTTCGACCGCGTCAGAGCCGCAGCGATCTGCCCGTGGCAGTACCGCCCGTACCTGAGCTGCTGCGTGGGCAGTTCGAACGTCAGCAGGGCTCCGCCCTCCTGGCGCCGCAGGCCCGAACTCAGCTGCAGCTGCACGAACGAGGTGTTGCGTTCCTCGGTCCGTGAGTCCCACCCCGCCGCTGGCACTCCCGTACGGGCGTGGCCTCGCAGCCCAACGTTCGACCACAACCCCCACGTGCGCGGCGTCAACCACGAGACGCGTGAGCTCACCGAGTCCGCCGCTCGGTCCACGCGCCGCCCCACGTCCACCGGCATCGGGACCACCTTCGACCACTTGTACAGGCGCGTGAACGCCGCTGCCTCCCGGTTCCATTTCGTCCCGCCGATCCTCTGCGGGTTGAGCGGAGACTCGCACCGCCAGTCCCGGTAGTCGGCCAGGTCCTGCTCGGTTGCCTCCCGCCACCGCACCCCGCGCGCCGACAGGAAGTTCAACAGCAGCCGAATATCCGTCCCGTAGTTCCGCTTCGTCTCCCGCTCCAGCCAACGGAAGTCCTTCGATCGCACGAAGTCCAGCAGGTCAATGTCCACCTCGGACTCCGGCGACACGAACACCGGATCGCCCGGCTTCAACCCGATCGCCGCCACTGCCCCCGGCAAGTCCCGCAGGCCCAGCACTCCCTCCTCCGGCAGCCGCCCCCACCCCTCCGGATCCAGCATCCACACCACGAGCCACTCGTCCACGTACACCCTCCCCTTGACGCTTGAACACATCCAATCATCAGGGAAGTCGCGAACTGGGGGCGGCGCGGCATGACCCCACAGCCTCCGGTGCCCTCGCTTCTCGCGGTTGCGTTGGGTGAACGTCTCGGCCGACCCGTCGGCCTCACCGAGATCGGCATGGGCGGCCTGCACGATCCGTCGGCCGAGATGGGGTTGGATTTCGCACGAGACCCCGCCGACGCCGTACGCGTCGCCACCACCTTCTGGAGCAACGTGGACCGCCGCGACTTCCTCGGTACGAGCTTCGCCGTCTCCGCCTTCACCACCCCCGTCACCCGATGGCTCGTCAGGCCTGCGGACCTCGGCGTGGCCGCTCGCGGCAGCCGCCGCGTCGGGCGACGCGATGTCGAAGAGCTGTGGGACGCGGCCGCCGAGGCCAGGCGCTGGGACTACAGGGCCCACGGGCGCGCGGGCGACGCTCGCGCCGTGGCCGCCGCCCTGTCGGCCTCGGAGACGCTGCTCGGCCGGGCCAGCGCCGACAGGGAACCCGCGTGGATCGGCGACTTCGACCACGCGCGGATGTCCGCCGACGCCACCGAGATCTACCGCGACCTGCACAACCCCAAGGCCGCTCTCGACTGGAACGCCCAGGCTGTCGCCATGTCGCCCGGCACGTTCACCCGGTCGGTCGGCCTTCGGATGACCGTGGTCGGGATGACCCACCTTCAGGCCCGGGACCTCGACCAGGGACTTGAACTCGGCAACCAGGCCGTGGACATCCTCACCTGCGTCCGGTCCGCCCGCGCGCTCGGTTACGTGCACGACTTCACCACCGCGCTCGCCCCTTGGAAGGGCGAGGTCCGCGTCGCGGAGTTCATCCACCGCACCCGCACCGAACTCGCCATGGCCAGCTGACGCCGGCGGCTGAGTCGCCGCCGCGTACCCTCAGGATTCACCCACTGAGGTAGGTCTCCCCACTTCGGGCGACTGCGCGGAGGCGGGACAGCGGGTCGCACGTGCCCAGGTGGGAGCCGGGACCAGAAACACCTGAGCCCGGGAGCAGTAAGCGGCCCGGGCGCCCGCACTGGCGCCCGGGCCTGGAGCCGGATCCGGTCAGCTGCTCGGGCGCGGGGACGGCAGGGCCGCGGAGCCCGCCGCCAGGGGCCATTCGCGGTGGAACGGGGGCAGCGGGTACGTGCCCTCGACGACCGGGGTGCCGAAGACCTTCAGGTGGGCGAGCAGCGAGCCGGTCAGGTCGACACCGCCGACCAGGGACCAACTGCCTTGGGCCTGCGGCGGGTTGCCGGAGGAGTCGGCGCTCAGGGAGCCCTCGGCCCGGGCCCGCAGGTAGGGGGCGACGGTGGTCTGGACGCCGACGGTGTCGTAGAGGCCGACGGAGACCTCGGCGCCGAGCGCGGCCCGCACTCCGGCCTTGCCGGTGAGGCGCACCCGGACCGGGGAGACCTTGGTGTCGGCGTCGGTGGTCGGGGTCCAGCCCTTGCCGCCGGTGTAGTCGGCGCGGACGGCCCAGGTGCCGGTGGCCTCCTGTTCGGCCTCCAGGTGGACCTGGCCGTCGGCGCTGATCTCCAGGTAGCAGGTGAGCGCCAGGTTGACCACGACGGGCAGCCCGGCGACGGTGAGCACCGGGCTGGCCTGAAGCTTGGCGAAGGGCAGCCGGACGGGCGCGGCGCCGGTGTCGCGCGCGAGGTCGCCGGTGACCTTCCACTGGGCGTGGGCGCCGAGGTCGAAGCCGATGGAGGCCGTACGCGGGCTGCCGGCGGCGGCGCCGTGGTAGGCGAAGTGGACGGCGGGGTGCAGTTGGAGGGAGCCGGAGGCGTCCACGCTCGCGCCGTCGGGCAGCGGGACGGGGGCCTTGACGTCGACCTCCAGGGTGCCGGAGGCGTCGGCCCGCACGCCGCCGCCGTCCGCGCCGACGACGGCCTTGAGGTCCTTGACCAGCGGGGTGACGGTGATGCCGTGCGGGTCGACGGGCACCCGGCCGTCGGCCTCGGTGCCGCCGAGGAGTTCGACGAGGGTGGCGGGGCGGGTGGTCAGGTTGAGGCTGGTGCCCGCGCCGGGGTGGACGCCGGTGACGGCGACCAGCGCGCCCTGGGGCGCGGCGGCGGTGGGCGGGCTGGCGATCAGCTGCCCGGGCTGGACGGCGGCGGCCGGGGTCGCCGTCGTGGTGGCACTGGCGGTCGCGGCGGGCCCGGTGGACGGCGGCGCCGACAGGACGGCCGTGCCGCCCGCCGGGTCGTACGCGGTGAGCTGGAGGTTCTGCCCGGCGGGGGTGGCCGCGCCGCCGTCCTTGGCGGGGGCGGCGACGGCTGCTTGCCGATCGCCGGCCGGGGCGGCGGTGACCGGCGCGCCGGCGGTACTGCCGGCGCCGGCGGCACCGGTCGGCCGCCCGGTGGCGGGTGCGGTGGTCGGGGCGGCGGCCCGGGCACGGGGGGTGCCGGCGGCCCGGGCGGCCTGGGCCGGGCCCCCTCCGGCGGCGGGCGTGGTCGGGGCGGTGGTGGCGGCCGCTTCGGTGGTGCCGGCGGCGGCCTGCGGGGTGCCGGGGGTGGTCGGCCCGCAGGCGGCGACCCCGGCGAGGGCGAGGGTGAGGAGGGCGGGGCCGAGGGCCCTGCCTATGGAGCTTTTGAACACGCGGCGTCATGTTACTGACGGGGAATAAGTTTGTCGAAGACAGGCCAAGCGGAGTGGATTCCGCAGGTCAGGGCAGGGCAGGGCAGGGCAGGGCAGGGCAGGGCGGGGCGGGGCGGGGCGGGGCGGGGCGGGGCGGGGCAGGGCAGGGCAGGGCGGGTCAGGCCAGCCGGGCCGCCGGCAGCGGATCTCCGGGCAGCGGGCCCACCGTGGCGTCCGCCGCCAGCTCGGCCAGGTACCGGGAGCGGGGTACCGGCTCGGCGCCGAGGCTGCGGATGTGCGAGCCGTCCCACTGGGCGTCGAGCAGCCGTCCGCCGGCCGCACCGAAGCGCGCCCCGAGGTCGGCGACGGCGACGCGGGCGGCGTCGGGGCGGCGGTGGAACATCGAGTCGAGGCTGAGGACGGGCCCGGCGGCGACTCCGAACACCCCGCCGATCAGCTCCTCGCCCTCCCACACCTCGCCGCTGTGGGCGGCCCCGAGGGCGTGCAGCCGCTCCAGTGCGGCCCGCAACTCCCCGGTCAGCCACGCCGGTTGGCGCCCCTCCGCGCAGCGGGCCAGGACCTCCCCGAAGGCCCGGTCGGCGCTGGTCCACCACTGCGGCCGGTGGCGCAGCCGCCGGGCGAGGCGGCTGCCGAGCCGGACCCCGTCGGGCGGCAGGACGGGCCGGGGGTCGGGCGACCACCAGGCCAGCGCGTACGGGTCGCCCTCGCCGGGCAGCAGCGCCAACTCGCCCGCCTCGACGGCCTGTTCGTACCGCGCTTCGTTGTAGGCGCTGGCGTACTCGTCCGCCGCGGGCATCGGGAACAGCCCGCGGCGGTACGCCGCCAGCAGGTCCGGCGCGCCGAGGCCGGCGCCGAAGGCCACCGGCCCGTCCCCGGGGCCGCGCCGGACGTCCAGCCCGTCGAAGGGGCTCATGCCGGCGGCCCGAGGAAGCCCTCCGCCGCCAGCCGCTCCAGGTAGTGGTCGAGCAGGCCGGCGTCGACGGCGGGCAGGTCGATCCCGCTGCCGGCGAGTGCGGCGTCGGCGTTGGCGCGGTCGAACAGCGGGAAGGTGGGCCGGAAGTACAGCTCGCTGATCGACAGTTGCGACCCGGGGGCGCGGTCGACGAACAGCGGGACGAACGGCGTGATGGGGTGGGCGGGGTGCCCGGCGGCGAACCGGACCAGGCCCTGCACCCACTCCCCGTACGGGAGTTCGTCGATCGGGTGGCCGCGGGCCCGGAGCCGTTCGGCGAGGTCGGCGAGGTCGGCCGGGCCCGGCGAGGTGAGGTGGTAGACCTCGCCGTCGGCGGGGGCGTGGGCGGCGATGTGGGCGACGGCGCGCGCGAACCGGTCGGCCGGGACGAAGTCGAGCGGCAGCCGCACGTCCGGGCAGGTGCCGCTGTCCGCCAGGTACGCGATGAGCGCGCAGATCTCGGTGCCGGTGTTCATCACGCCGGTGGCGAGGTCCCCGGTGACGTCGTTGGTGCGCAGCACGGTGACCGGGAGCCCGGCGGCGGCCGCGTCGTGCAGCAGTTTTTCGGCGACCCACTTGCTCTCGACGTAGCCGACGCCGAGCCGGTCGGGGTGGGCGAGCGGGGTCCGTTCGGTGACCTCGCGGACGCCGGCCGCGCCGAAGCCGGCCAGCACGGCGAGGGTGGACAGGTAGTGCACGGGTATGCCCCGGCTGTGCCCGGCGAGACGGATGATCTCGCGGGTGCCGCCGACGTTGGGCGCGCGCAGCTGGTGGTACGGGTAGAGGAAGTTGACCTGTCCGCCGAGGTGGTGGACGGCGTCCAGGCTCCCGGCCAGTTCGTCGAACTGACACCGCGTCAGTCCAAGTCGGGGTGCGGCGAGGTCGCCGACCAGCGGCACCACCCGGGGGTCGGCGAGGTCGTGCCGCAGGAAGCGCTGCTGGGCGGCGCGCAGGCGTTCCAGCGCGTGCTCCTCGTCGGGGGCGCGGACCAGGCAGTGGATCCGGGCCCGGGTGGTGGTGAGCAGGGCGTGCAGCAGGTGGGCGCCGCAGAAGCCGGTGGCGCCGGTGAGCAGGATCTCGGCGGGTTCGGCGCGGCTGGGCGCCGGGCTCCAGGACTGCTGGACGGGCTGGGCGAGCCGGGCTTCGGCGGCCCAGTCGACGGCGGTCTCGCCGGGGCCGGGGCCGTCGGCGCGGGCGGCCTGGACGGCGGTCGCGAAGGCGCGCAGGGTGGCGTCGCGCAGCAGGGCGCGGGTGAGGGCGCGGACGCGGGTGATGTCGAGGCCGAGCATGATCCGGGCGCGGGCGAGCATCTCCATGGCGAGCAGCGAGTTGCCGCCGAGGACGAAGAAGTCGTCGGCGGGCCCGACGTCCTCGACGCCGAGCAGTTCGGCCCACAACTGCCCGATCGCGTCCTCGACGACTCCCCCGCCGACGGCCACCCCGGTGCCGCCCGGCGTGCGCGGCCCGTCCTCACCCGCCCCGCCCTCACCCGGCCCGTCCGCACCCGGCCCGTCCGCACGTGGCCCGTCCGTACGTGGCCCGTCCGCAGGCGGCCCGCCGGCGTGCCGGTGCGCCGTCGGCTCGGCGTGCGGCAGCCGGCGGCGGTCGACCTTCCCGGCCGGGGTGAGCGGCATGCGGTCCAGCGCCACGAAGGCGGCCGGGAGCATGTACTCCGGCAGCCGGTCGGCCAGGTAGGCGCGGAGCCGGTCGCGGCGGACCCCGGTACCGGCGTCGGCGGCGGCGTGGTCGGTGAGCGTGTAGTAGGCGGTGAGCGCGCGGCCGCCGTCCGGGTCGCCGCCGTCGGCGGCGACCCGGGCCTGCCGGACGTCGGGGTGGGCGGCGAGGGCGGCCTCGATCTCGGCGGGGTCGACGCGGTGGCCGAGCACCTTCACCTGGTCGTCGAAGCGGCCGAGGATCTCCAACTGCCCGTCGGCCCGCCAGCGCCCGGCGTCGCCGGTGCGGTACATCCGCTCGCCGGGCACCGGGGAGTACGGGTCGGGGACGAAGGCTTCGGCGGTCGCCACGGGGGCGCGCCAGTAGCCGCGGGCGAGGCCGGGCCCGCCGAGGTGGATCTCGCCCTTCTCGCCGGGCCGTACGGGGGCCAGCCGGGCGTCCAGGACGTGCACCCGCACGCCGGGCAGCGGGCGGCCGATCGGCACCGGCGCGGCCGGGCCGCCCGGGCCGACGGCGTCCAGCAGGGCGGGGGTGACCTCGCAGAGCGTGGAGGTGACGGCGGCCTCGGTGACCCCGTAGGCGTTGACCAGCCGGACGCCGGGCAGCCGGTCCAGGCAGGTGCGGCAGTCGTCGGCGTGCACGACGTCCCCGCCGACGACGACCAGCCGCAGCCCCTCCGGGCCGGGCCCGCCGGGCGGGAGCAGCGTGAGCACGTGGTGCCAGTAGGCGGGGGTGAGGTCGGCGACGGCCAGGCCCAGCCCGCGCATCCGGTGGA
This sequence comes from Kitasatospora sp. NPDC086801, assembly GCF_044745805.1. Lineage (NCBI taxonomy): Bacteria > Bacillati > Actinomycetota > Actinomycetes > Kitasatosporales > Streptomycetaceae > Kitasatospora > Kitasatospora sp. NPDC086801. The sequence goes on along the minus strand of NZ_JBIVAX010000008.1, from coordinate 66,845 downwards.
CGAGTTCGGTGGGCGCCCAGGTGCGGCCGCCGCCGAGGACGACGGTGGCCCCGGCGAGCAAGGTGGCGAGGACCTGCTCCAGCGCGGTGTCGAAGCCGAGTGCGGCGAGTTGCAGGACGCGTTCGCCGGGGGCGAGGCCGTAGGCGTGGACGACCCGGTCCAGGGTGAACACCAGGGCGCGGTGGGTGACGGGGACGCCCTTGGGGGTGCCGGTGGTGCCGGAGGTGTAGATCAGGTAGGCGAGGTCGTCGGGCCCAGCCCCGTCGGGCCCGGCGCCATCGGACTCGGCGCCATCGGACTCGGCGCCATCGGACTCGGCGCCATCGGACTCGGCAAGGATCGGACCGCCGGCACCCTCCGGCCCGTCCTCCGCGTCCACCGTCAGCGGCTCGACGCCCGGCAGCGCCTCACCGCCGGTGACCGCCACCCGCGCCCCGCAGTCCTCGACCAGCCGGGCCAGGCGCCGCGCCGGGTACGCCGGGTCCAGCGGCAGGAACGCCGCGCCCGCCTTCAACACGCCGAGCCAGGCGACGACCAGGCCCGCGCCGCGTTCGAGGCAGACCGGCACCACCTGTTCGGGGCCGACCCCGCGGGCCCGCAGCGCCCGGGCCAGGCGGTCGCTGCGCCGGTCCAGTTCGCGGTAGCTCAGCGTGGTGTCGTCGGCGATGACGGCGACCGTGTCCGGGTGCTGCGCGGCGCGGGAGCGCAGCAGTCCGTGCACGGTGTCGCCGCCCGCCGCCCGCCCGCGGCCGCGCTCCCCGGGGGAGCCGAGCCCGGGGAAGCCGAGGCCGGGCGGGCGCCATTCGCGGGCCACGTGGGCCCGGCAGTCATCGTGGCCGGCCGGCCCGTAGACCAGGTGCCAGCCGCCCGGCACGGTCAAATCGCTGGGCCAGATCGCGTACTGACCGTCGTCGTTGCGCAGCACGGCGTGACGCCCGGAGTTCACATCCGTTCGTACGCCCTGTGCGCTGTCTGCTGCGTCGTCCACCGGCTTGACCTCGTGCTGTGGCGGCGGTTTGCTGGGAGGTGCGACATTTCCGACTATACGCACTCAGGGCACAGGACGAACGTCCGATCGCAACCCGACCGGACGCCGTCCTCCCGTGTGCCCGTCAGCCCGGGACGAGATGACCCCGCGACCGCCAAGCCCCGCCCTCGCCCGAACTCCCCCGCCCCACAAGCCGGGTGGCGTCGCGGAGGAGGTAGCCCCGTTGACACGTCGGCGACAGCGCCTGATGGTCTGTTACCTGCTGTGGATGGTGCTGTTCACCGGCGTCTACTACACCGACCCCCCGCAGCGGATCATCTGGTGGACGGGCATCGGACTCGGCGGCACCGCCGCCATCGTGGCCGGCGTCCACCTCAACCGCCCCGCGCACGCGCTGTTCTGGTACGTGCTGGCGCTCGCCAACCTGAGCTTCACCGCGGGCGAGGTCGTCCAGGTCATCCAGACCCAGTTCCTGCACCTCACCAACCCGTTCCCGTCCGTCGCCGACGGCTTCTACCTGGCCGAGTTCGTGCTGTACGCGGCCGGCGTGCTGGGCTTCATCCGCTGGCGCACGGCCCGTCAGGACCGCGCCGGCCTCCTCGACGCGCTGATCCTCACCATGGGCCTGGCGCTGCTCGCCTGGATCTACCTGATCCTCCCGTACGCCCGCGATCCCGACCTCTCCTGGTTCCAGAAGGCCGTCTCGATCGGCTACCCGCTCGGCGACGTGATCGTCCTCGCCCTGCTGCTGCGACTGCTGACCCCGCGCGGCGGCAACAGCCGCGCCCTGCAACTGCTCGCCGTCGGCACCGCCGGCATGCTGGTCTCGGACACCCTGTACGGGCTGATCCAACTGCACGGCGACTGGCGCATCGGCACCCCCGTCGACTTCGGCTGGGCCGCCTTCTACACCGCCTGGGGCGCGGCCGCACTGCACCCGTCCATGGTCGAGCTGACCAGACCCGTGCCCACCCAGCAGCCCGACCTGAGCGCCGGGCGCCTCGCCCTGCTCACCCTGGCCTCGCTGATCGCCCCGGCGATCCTGATCATCGAGTCGCTGAACGGCAACACCAGCAACGCGGGCGTGATCGGCGCCTTCTCCGCCCTCCTCTACCTGCTGGTGCTGGCCCGGCTGGCGGTCGTCGTGGTCGCCCGCCGGCAGGCGATCGCCCGCGAGCGGGCCCTGCGCGAGGCCGGCGCCAGACTCACCGCGGCCGTCACCGTCGAGGAGGTCGCGGACGCCGTCCAGGCCGCCGCCTCCACCCTGATGCCCACCGAACCCGGGCACGTCGCCCTGCTCGCCGTCACCGAGGCCGGCGTCCTGCACGTGCGGCACGCCGAACGCGGCGCCGCCCAGCACCACCTCGGCCCCGTCACCGACTCCGACGAGGCGCTGGCCCTCGCCGCCTACCGGGAGACCCGGCTGCTGCCCGTCGAGGACATCGGCAGCGACCTCGCCGCCCGCCTCGACGGCATGCCCTCCGCCCTGCTGTGCCCGCTCACCCTCGACGAGCGCCCCTCCGGCGACCCGCTGATCGGCGCGCTCATCGTCACCGGCACCGCGCAGGAGCTCACCAGCCTGTGGGGCTCGCTGGAGATCCTGGCCGGACAGGCCGCGCTGGCCGTCGAACGGGTCGTGCTGAGCCAGGAGGTCAACCGCCGCAACAGTGAGCTGTACTTCCGCACCCTGGTGCAGAACGCCAGCGACGTCATCCTGATCCTGGACGCCGACGACGGCGTCCGCTACGCCTCCTCCTCCGCCGAACGGGTCCTCGGCTACCCCAGCCTGGACGGCACCCTGCTCACCGACCTCGTCCCGCCCGAGGACAGCCGGGCCGTCGGCAAGGCGCTGGCCCGGATGCGCGGGCCGGTGGACCCCGCCCCGGCGCACGCGCCACCGCGCGAACCGCTGCGCGAGCAGCCCCGCGAGCACTGGCGGCTGCTGCGGCAGGACCGGACCCCGATCGAGGCCGAGGTCCGCTTCAACGACCTGCGCGCCGACCCGACGGTCGGCGGCCTGGTGCTCACCCTGCGCGACGTGACCGAGCAGCGCCAGATGGAGCGCGAACTCACCCACCGGGCCTTCCACGACTCCCTCACCGGCCTCGCCAACCGGGTGCTGTTCCAGGACCGGGTCGGCCACGCGCTGTCCCGCGGCGAGCGCAGCGGCGCCGTCACCGGGGTGCTCTTCCTCGACCTCGACGACTTCAAGGTGGTCAACGACACCCAGGGGCACGCGGTCGGCGACGAACTGCTGATCGCCGTCTCGCTGCGGGTCTCCACCGCGCTGCGCAGCTCCGACACCGCCGCCCGGCTCGGCGGCGACGAGTTCGCCGTCCTGGTCGAGGACGCGCTGCGCCCGGCCGACGTGGACGCGATCGCGGACACCGTGCTGGCGGTGTTCGCGGAACCGTTCAAGCTGAGCGCGGGAGCCGTCCGGGTGACGGCCAGCATCGGCGTCGCCACCACCGAGGACAGCGTGGACGCGGCCGAGCTGCTCACCCACGCCGACCTCGCGCTCTACTCCGCCAAGGCGGCCGGCCGCCGCCAGTGGCACCACTACCAGCCGGCCCTGCAGGCCGGGCTGGTGGAGCGGCACGAGCTGAACGAGAACCTGGACACGGCGATCGCCGAATCCTCCTTCCAGCTGTACTACCAGCCGATCGTCGATCTGCGCACGGGCGACCTGGTCGCCTTCGAGGCGCTCGTCCGCTGGCCGCACCACCGGCGCGGCATGGTGCTGCCCGACGAGTTCATCGCCCTCGCCGAGGAGAGCGGCCAGATCGTCCCCCTCGGCGCCTGGGTCCTGGAGCGCGCCGCCCAGGAGGCCGCCGCCTGGCACGCCGCCAGCTCCGCCACCCGCGCCGCCGCCGGCCTCCCCCCGCTGCGGGTCAACGTCAACGTCTCCGCCCGCCAGTTCCGCGACGCCGGCTTCGTCGACGTCGTCCGCGCCGCCCTGCGCAGCTCCGGCATCGACCCGCACGCCCTCGTCCTCGAACTCACCGAATCCGTCCTGATGCGCCGCGACGACCGCGTCCACGCCGACATGGCCACCCTCGGCGAACTCGGCGTCGGCATCGCCATCGACGACTTCGGCACCGGCTACTCCTCGCTCTCCTACCTGCGCGAGTTCCCGATCTCCATCCTCAAGATCGACAAGTCCTTCATCGACGGCCTCGGCCTCTCCCCGCAGCAGTACGCCCTCGTCGAGGGCATCACCCGGATCGCCGACACCCTCGGCGTCCGGGTCATCGCCGAAGGCATCGAGCACCCCGAACAGCGCGACCTCCTCGCCGCCATGGGCTGCCCGCTCGGCCAGGGCTACCTCTTCGCCCACCCCATGACCGCCCCCCAGGCCCGCGCCCTCGTCGGCGACACCTCGTACGAACCGGCCTGACCGGAGAACTCAGGTCCACGCCCAGCGGATTCCCGCGACCCCGGGCCCCAGCGCCGTCGCCACCACGTGCGCCAGGTGGTGGCTGTCCAGGGTGAGGTCGACGCTGCTGTCGTCCGGCCCCTCCGAGTCGCGGGCCGTGAACCACTGGCACTGCACCGGGAGTTCACCCGGATCGAAGCGCACCCGCAGGACGTAGTGGTCGGCCGGGAAGCGGAAGGCCGCGCGGTACCGGCAGCACTCGGCGTCGCTGTGCGGGCGCACCTCGAAGGAGAACACCTGGGTCTCCGAGCAGTGCAGCGACCGGTCGAAGAGCAGTTCCGCGAGCACCACCCGGGCCGCCGGATCCCGGCGCACCCGGCCCAGCCGGCAGCTGTCCCCCGCCACGATCTCGACGGCCCCCTCGTCCACCCCCTCGTCGCAGTCGTAGATCAACAGCGCCCGGTCGACCCCGTCCTGACGGGCCCGGACCGCCACCATCGAACTGAGCGCGGTCAGTTCACGACGCCGTCCGACCGTCACCGTCGCGTGCTCGGTGACCACCTGGAGCTTCCCGGCCGCCGGGCTGTCCAGGTCCGCGAGCAGCCCGCGCAGATCGCCCGGGGTGCGCACGAGCTGCGCGTACGGGCGAGGCCGGTCGGCGGCCCCGTCCGCCCCGCCGCGTGGGCGCGGCGCGCCGAGCAGGGCGGTGAGCGAGTGCGCCGGCAGTCCGAGGATCTCCTCCAGCGCGGCCACCACCCGTAACGACTCCGGGCGTTCCGGCCGGCGCAGCCCGCGCTGCCAGTAACTCAGGGTCGTGACGGCGATCCGCAGGCCGCGCTCGGCCAACCGGCTGCGCAGCCGCTCCAGCGGCAGGCCGCGGGCCTCGATCGCGGTGCGCAGCGCGAGGCCGAAGGGCCCGGCCCGCAGCGCGGCCAGCACTGCGGCGCTCTCCGGGGCGGCGCCGGACGACGGTTCCTGACGACTGGCCATCGGGGCTCCCGGGGCTACTGGCCCGCCGGCGGTACAGGGGGAAGCGGCGGCGGTGTGGGGGGACGCGGCGCGCTGTGAAATTACCGGCTTCCCCCGGCGGCGTCCATATCCGGGAGCCAAGCCCGGGCCGCCGGTCTGCGACGCGGCACCTCCCCCGGGCCGCCCGTCTTCACAACCCCGTTCACAGTGCCGCCCGCTCCCCGCCGCAGGGGCTGGGAGCGGCCCGGCGGGCTGCCTACGCTTCCTCACACCGGTCCGGACCCGCCGCGTCGGCCGCGCGGCAATCCCCCACAAGGCACATCCCAGGGCGGCGCCGGGTGCACACGGTGCCGTCCGTGCCTCCCGCACGAAGGAGTTCCCCCATGAGTGGACCCATCCGTGGGTCGTCCCTGCGCGCCGGCTTGGCCGCGCTGTGCATGCTGGCCGCCGTCGTGACCACCGGCGCCGGCACCGCCTCGGCCTCCCCCCAGGCCGCATCGACCGGCACCGCCGTCGTCACCACCCAGGACGCGGCGGGCAGTTCCAAGCTGAACATCTCCATGCAGGCGCAGGAGCAGGACCAGTGGTGCTGGGCCGCCTCCGGCGACACCATCGCCACCTTCCTCGGCCACGGCACCGACCAGAACTCGTTCTGCGACCTCGCCTACGGCCAGGACACCTCGTACCAGTGCCCCAACCAGCCCGGCCAGCTCTCCTGGGTGCAGAACGCGCTCTCCGCCCTCGGCGTGTCCCCCGGCCAGGAGACCGGCGCGCTGTCCTTCACCACCATCGTCAGCGAGATCAACGCGGGCCGGCCGATCGAGACCGGCATCTCCTGGCTGGCCGGCGGCGGACACGCCCAGGTCATCTACGGCTACGACCAGAGCAACAAGTCGATCTACTGGGGCGACCCGTGGCCCAGCAGCAACCGCTACAACCTGGCGTCGTACAGCTACTACGCCGGCTACAACGGCCAGTTCAACTGGAACGACTCGCTGTACCGGATCGGGGCGTGACACGATGACGCACTTCCGCGCCCCGCGCGCCCTCGCCGCCATCGCCCTGGCCGGCAGCGGACTGCTCGCCGTCGCCGCCCCCGCCGTCGCCGCCCCCGCCGTCGCCGCCGACCCGGCCACGGCGGCCGGTGTCCCGTCCGCCCCGTCCGCGGCCGACGTCACCGCGGCCGCCGCGGCGGCGAAGGCCGCCCCCGTCGTGCGGACGCTCGGCGGGTTCTTCGCCCACGGCACCGGTCAGGGCTCCGACGCCCGCCAGGCAGCGGCCGCCGCCCCGGCCCGGGTGGTCGGCGCCACCGTGCCGGTGTACTACCTCAACCCGGCCTTCGTCGCGGCGTCCTCCGTCGGGGCCCCGGTCGCGAAGTTCGCGTTCATGGCGACCGAGGCCGACGCGGCCGACGGCCGCAAGGCCTCGGTGTGGACGGCCCCCGACCCGCACGACAGCGGGTCCTGGGCCGAGATCAACATAGCCTCCGGCAGCGACGAGACCGACCACGCCGCCGCCGCGGCAGCACTGGGCCGGGGAGCCGTGGCCTTCGAGGAGCCGCAGATCCGGGCCTGGTACGCCCTGGTCGACGGCCAGGTCCGACCGCTCAACCCGGACGCGGTCCGGTCCGTGGGCACCTCGGGCATCACGCTCACGCAGTACCAGCAGGTGGTCCACGACCGGTACGCCGACAAGCTGCCCGGCACCGACTACGCCAAGGCGCACCTGCTCGGCGGCTTCGACCGGGGGACGGCCCCGGTCGCGGCGCCGGCCGGCGACTCCACCCCGACCGCCGCCCTGCTCACCGGGGCGGGCACCCTCCTCGCCGCCCTCGGGCTCGGCACGGCGCTGTTGCGCCGCCGCCGGGCGGGCCGCACCACCGCCTGACGGCACCTGCACGCCTCTCTTTGCGGAGGCGAAAACGGAAATTTCTCAGGGGAATTGACAGTAGGTCAATTTCCGTCAAAACAACCTCAGGCCTCGCTCGCATCCGCGGGCGAGGCCTTCTCTACGCGTCGGATGCGCCCCGTATCAGCGCTCCTGACGCTCGGCCTGCTGGTGCAGGCCGGTGTGGTGGTGGACCAAGTTCGGCTGGCTGGGCAAGCTGCCCAAGCCCAAGCTGGAGGGCAACAAGGCGACCTACGTCAACGCCCGCCCCGGCGTCGACCTGGTCCTCGAAGCCACCCGGACCGGTTTCGAGCAGTTCCTGATCGTCAAGGACCGCTCCGCCGTCGCCCAGACCGGCACGATGACGATCCCGCTGGACACCACCGGGCTCACCGTCTCGCCGCAGCAGGCCGGTTCGATCCAGCTGCTCGACAAGGCGACCGGCAAGAGCGCGGTCAAGATCCCGGCCCCCGTCATGTGGGACGCCGCGATCGACCCGGCCTCGCAGGAGCACCTGAACCGCGGCCCGGTCGGCAACGCCACCCCGCTCACACTGTGGGGCTGCAACGGCGGTGACAACCAGCAGTGGGAGGTTCGTACCGACGGCACGGTCATGAACCGTCACTCGGGCCAGTGTCTCGACGCCGACAAGGGCGCCTCGATCTGGGTCTGCTGGACCGGGCCGAACCAGGTCTGGGACGTCCAGACCTCCGGCACCACCTACGAGCTGAGCGAGCTGGACGGCTCGAAGACCGTCTTCGCCCGCCAGGCCGGTTCGAACATCTACCAGGTGGTCAGCGAGACGGGGGCGGAAGCCGCGTCGACCACCCGCTACCAGTACGACACCACTGACGGCCGCTCGCTGGTCAAGCGCGTCATCCCGACCGTCGAGCCAGGCGTCGACGACGTCAACGGCTGCACCGTCGACCCGCTGCCGCGCGGCTGCGAGGTGATGGAGTACGACTACGCGAAGGCCACCACCGCCACCTCCTCGACGCCGGGTGACTACCTGGACCGGGTGCGAGGCGTGAAGGTCTGGTCGTGGAACCCAGCCACCTCCAAGCAGGAGGCCGTCGAGGTCGTGCACTACGTGTACGACGACCGCGGCCGCCTGGCTCAGGTGTGGGACCCGCGTCTGGCCACCCCGCTGAAGACCTCGTACAGCTACGACGACGCCGGCCGGGTCACCCGGATCGGCGCTGCCGGTGAGTTGCCGTGGAACTTCGACTACGGCAAGGCCGCAGCCGATCAGGACCCGGGCCGTCTCCTCAAGGTCCGCCGCGGCACGCTCTCGCCGGGCAGCAAGGACCAGGTCAACGGCGAGATCGCGACGTCGGTCGTCTACGAGGTGCCGCTGACCCGCGGCGCGGGCGGCCCGTACGACCTCTCCGGTGCGGACGTGGCCAAGTGGGCGCAGACCGATGCGCCGACCGACGCCACCGCCGTGTTCGGCCCCGAGGACGACCCCGGCACCAACACCGCCTCGGCGGCGAAGCCCGGCCCGGACGGCTACAAGCCAGCCGGTGTCCACTACCTCAACGCGTCCGGCAGCGAGGTCAACACCGCGACACCGTCGGTCACCCCGGGCGGTGACATCGACACCAAGGAGTACGACCGCTACGGCCACGTCGTCCGCGCCCTGGAGGCCACCAACCGCTCCATCGCGCTCGGCACGCACCCGGACGCGGACAAGATCGCAGCCGAACTGAACCTCACCACGGCCGACTCCGTAACCCGGGCACGCCTGCTGGACTCCCGCACCGTCTTCACGGCAGACGGACTGGACGTGGCGGAGACGCTCGGTCCGGTTTACCGCGCGTCGCTCGCCGAGCAGGTCAACCCGACCCTGGCCGCCGGGACTTCGGTCGTCGCCCGCGACCACAACACCAACACCTACGACGAAGGGAAGCCCGACGGCCAGGCCTACCACCTGGTCACCACCGCCACCGACGGCGCCCGCATCGACGGTTACGCCGACGACGTCGAACTGCGCGTCACCAAGACCGGCTACGACACGCCGATCGGCGGTACCTCCGGCTGGACGCTCAAGGTGCCCACCGCAGTCACCACCGACGCCCTCGGCACCAAGCCCACCTCGACGGTGAAGTACAACGCCTCCGGACGCGCGCTGGAGTCCCGCAAGCCGGGCTCGAACGGTGCCGACGCCGGAACGGTGAAGTCGGTGTTCTACACCGCCGGAGCCAACCCGGACGACGCCGCGTGCGCCAACCGTCCCGAGTGGGCGGGCCTGCCCTGCGTCACGATGCCGGGCGGCGCGATCACCGGATCCGACGACACGCGGATGCCGACCACCCTGCCGGTCAAGCGGGTCACCCGCTACTCGGCGTTCAACGAGCCCGAGGAGACCACCGAGACCAACGCGGGCAAGAGCCGAAAGACCGTCACCGTCCACGACGGGCTGGATCGCGTCGTCTCGACCGAGATCACCTCGGATGAGGGCAAGCCGCTGCCGAAGGTCACCGTCGAGTACGACCCGGCCACCGGCGACGCGGTGAAGACCACCTCCGGCGGCAAGTCCCTGACTAGGGTCATGGACCAGCTGGGCCGGCTGATCTCCTACACGGACGCCGACGGCGCCACCACCACCTCGGAGTTCGACAAGTTCGGCAAGCCGGTGAAGCTGAGCGACCCGACCGGGTCCACCAGCTACACCTACGACCGCGCGAAGGAGCCGCGCGGATTCCTCACCTCCGTCACGGACAGCGTGGCGGGCGAGTTCACCGCCAAGTACGGCACGAGCAGTCAGCTCGTCGAGCAGACCTACCCCGGCGGCATCGTCCGCAAGGACACCTTCAACGCCATGGGTGTGGCCACCGGCCGTACTTACAGCCGTAATTCCGACAACACCGTCTCGGCCGGCTGGTGAAGGCCGAGCAGACCACGGTCGCCACCGGCTGCGTCACCCGCCAGTACGCCTTCGACGCCCACTCCAACCGCCTGTCCAAGCAGACCTCCCCGCGCGGGGCGGCCGGCGAGTGCAGCACGGCCGGGGCCACGACGGAGAACCACACCTACGACAGCGCCGACCGGCTCACCGACGCCGGCTTCGTCTACGACGCCTTCGGGCGCACCGTGAAGACGGCCACCGGCGCGACCAACACCTACTGGGCCAACGACCGCGTCGCCGCCCAGGAGAAGGGGGACACCAAGCAGGAGTGGGCCGTCGACGCCGCCCACCGCCTGACCGCGTTCACCACCAGCAAGAAGCAGGCCGACGGCACCTGGGCCAACGCCACGTCGAAGCTGAACCACTACAGCGACGACTCGGACGAGGTCCGCCGGACGGTCAGGCCAACGCCCGCTACGGCTGGCTCGGCGGCAAGCAGCGCTCCGCCGAGGCCCAGGACGGCGACATCCTCATGGGTGCCCGCCTCTACAGCCCGGCCCTCGGCCGCTTCCTGCAGATCGACCCGGTGCCCGGCGGCAACGCCAGCCCGTACGACTACTGCACCGGCGACCCGATCAACTGCACCGACCTCGACGGCAACTGGGGCATCAAGAGCTTCCTGAAGAAGACGGTCGAGGTTGTCGCCAAGGTCGCCGAAGTGGCCGCCTACATCCCCGGCCCGATCGGCACCATAGCGGCCGTGGTCTCCTCGGGCTCCTACGCGGCCACCGGGAACACGGCCAAGGCTGCCGAGATGGCGGTCGTGGCAGTGGCGCAGGTCGTCGGCGCAGGCGCCGCAGCGGGGGCTGCATTCGCAGCCGTCAAGGCCGTTTCCGCAACGCGCAAGGTGGCCAAGGCCGTTGCCTGGTCGGCCACCAAGGCGAAGGTCAAATACACCGAGAAGCTGTTTCTCAGCAAGACCTTCGGAGGAAGGTCGGAGAGATTCGGCAACGTGAGCATGACTGCCTTCAAGAAGGGTGAGCAGAAGCTCGGCCTCAGAGAACCTGGCAAGGCCGGTCGGTACAATAGTGGGAACAAGGACACCAGGTGGGCCGCCGGTTGGTCGGTTCACAAGCGTGATGGCGACAAGATCTATCGAGCCGTCTTCAGGATCAAGACGCCCATCCCCAAGCTGCGGAAGATCGACGCCCTCTGGGGCCCCCGCATCGGGAAGCACGCGTTCAAGCATCACTGGTAACCGCAAGGAACGACAGAGTCAGGCATATCGACGAGGGGTCGCATTGGAAATCGAGGAGATGGCCGAGAGGATCTCGGCCGCCGGATCGTCCCGGGAAGTGATTCCCGACTTCCTGCCGATCTCGGTCAACATCGATCAGGATGATCCGATGGTCACCGTGCACCTTGGCGGCGCCTTGGACATCGACCTGCGCCCCGTAGGGGACTGGTCCCGTTACGGATTCTTCTGCGACGGATTCTCGTTCGAGGAAATGCCGGCCGAGTCGGCGGTCTCCGCAGTGCTGTCGATCGCACTGGGGGATGCCAGCGTCAGGACCACCGGGAAGTGGATCTTCCGGGAACGGGTCTTGGAGTTCGATATTGATGGAGAGCAGTGGCGGGCGTTCCGGCCGCTGTCTCACGAGACGCCGCTTTGGGAGCAGATCATCGGCAAGTAGAAAAGAAGATGTCTAGCTAGCGTTCGAGTGGCCCGCCGTCCTTTTCGGCGGGCCACTCTGCGTGGTCCGGCCCCTTCCGGGAGTCGGCCGAGACGCATCCGGTCCGGCTACCCGAACACACAGCGGGTCGATAGCCTGGGATGAGAGGTGGGTTGGTTGGGACGGGGAGGATTGCCCCCGGGGTACTCGGCGAAGGATCTCACAACACAACTGGGGGAAATCATGCAGAAGCGGCGCAGTCCCTGGGCTTTCGCGTACTTCCTGATCGGGCTCGTGTGCGCACTGATCGCGGCGTCGTCGGCGGCGTTCTCCACCAGGGTCGACGACCTCATACCGATCGTCCTCGCCGGGGTTCCGGGCCTGGTCCTGACGCTCCGCTCCCCTGTCTACGGGGTGTCCTTCGGCGCGGACGGCGTGAAGTACTGCGGGCTGCTGCGGGCTCGTTCCTACACCTGGTCCGAGGTGCGGGAGGTGCGGTCGGCCACGGTTCCCGGAACGCTCTTCTCCTCCGACCTCCCGGAACTGGTCCTGGCCGACGGCAAGTCGGACCAACTGCCGCTGCTGGCCGGCTACGGGTGGGGGACGAAGGCGAACCGACGGGTCGGAGGCCTCGTGGCCGAGTTGGAGAGGGCGCGGGCCTCAGCGCTCACAGCTTCGGCGCGGCCTCCAGCGCCCGGGAGAGGGCGGTGAGGAGGGGGAGGGTGGGGGCGACGTGGCCCGCCTCGATGGCGCGGATCTGGGCGTCGGTGAGGTCGGCGCGCTTGGCGAGGTCCGCGACGGAGAGGCCGAGGGCGGTGCGGCGTTCGTGGACGGCGCGGGCGAGGGCGCCGGCCGGATCGCCGTCCGGGTGGGCGGGGAAGTCCTCGATCAGTGGGCGCGCTTGGTTCACCGGACCTCCTCATCGGCGAGTGGGGGCGCACAGCCTGACACAGCATCACCACCTGGAGTGCGAAGCGGCGGTCAAGGATTCTTGACCGCCGCTTTGACGTCCGGCTACTTGACGGGGTGCGGGTGGCCGAGGTGGGGGAAGACGGGGAGGACGTCGGTGTGCGGAGGGATGTGGTCGCCGGTGATCTTGCCGCCGGAGACCATGGTGAGGCGGGCCGAGGTCACGTCGTCGACGAGGGTGCGGCCGTTGGGGTAGGCGGCGGGGCGGGAGCGGTCGTAGCGGAGGATGTCCGGGAGGACGAGCTTGAGGGTCTCGGTGGCAGCTGCCGTGGTGTAGTCCCCGGTGTGCTGGAGGACGGCCGTCCAGGCCTCGCGATAGGTGTCCCAGTCGTCGGCCGGCTCACCCGCGTTGTACGCGTCCTTCACCTCCTCCTTGTTGAAGTAGGCGGTGAGGGAGGGGTGCGCGCCACGGTCGACGGAGACGAGTTGGCCGTCCTGGCGGAGGCTGACCCGGGCCCAGACGCCGATCGTCGGGTCGGGGCCGAGGTCGGTGTCGGGGACTTCGAGGGCGATGCCGAAGACGTTGGCATCGGCCATGGCGTCCTTGCCGGTCCAGGTGAAGTCGTTGACGATCCCTTCGAGGTCGGCGAAGAAGGGGTCGCTGCGCAGGCCGACGGAGAGCTTGCGGTCGTTCACCTCGATGACGTCGGGCGCGTCCCCGAAGGCGACCGGGGCTTCGGAGAACAGGACGTCCCCGGTGGGCTCGTGCTTCTGCGCGGCGGCGCCGGTCGCGCGGTGGACGGTGACGGTCTGGGCGCCGGTGTGGGTGGGGGCGGAGAAGGTGAAGGAGTAGGCGACGTCGGCGCGGTGGTCGCCGTCGTTGTCGATGTTGATGCGGTAGACGGCGTCGGGGTGGAACTCGGCCGCCTGGGTCGGGGCGTAGGGGTTCGCGTTCATGATCAGGACGGTCCGGCCGGGCGCGTCGGCGGCCGGGAAGGCGAACACGTCGGTGAGGTCGAGCCGCGCGTCGCCCCGGGGGGAGCGCAGGTTGGGGCCGCTGAGGTGATGGGACATGGGACCGTTGGTAGCAGCCCCCACCCGGCACCGGCCCGACGACACCCTCACTCCGCCCGCTCGTCCGCCGATTGGCGGTCACTGCACGACGGAACGCCGACGGAACGCCGCGCGGAAGCGACAGGCCGTCAGGAGAAGGCTGCTTCAGACCTCGGCGGTCGCGGCGAACGCCACGAACGCCTGCCACGCGGCCGGCTCGAACACCAGCTGCGGGCCGCTCTTGTCCTTGGAGTCACGCACGTGGACGATGCCGGGCGTCTCGGCGACCTCGACGCACTGACCGCCTTCGTTGCTGCTGTAGCTGCTCTTGATCCACGCCAGCTTCGCGTTCATCGTTCTCCCAGCATCTTCTCGATCAAGGCCAAGGACTCCCTCAGCCGCTCCCGGAAGAGCGACTTCGCGCTTCACCCCTGCCTCACCACCATCGCACGCCGGGGCACCACCCCTAAGACGAACGGAGTGGGAAGTCGACCCCGCCGACTTCCCACTCCACGTGCCGAAACGCAGTCCCGTCAGCCCTCGGCCCGCACGCCGCCGCCGAACACCGCCTGGATGAGCCGGTCCAGCGCCTTCGGGAACTCCTGCGCCGGGTCGGACGCGGAGTCGCCGGTGGTCAGTCCGGCGGTCAGGGTCTTGCTGCCGTCGGGGGTGCCGATCATCAGTGCCCCGTAGCCCCCGGGGGCGCCGCCGTTGTGGTGGACGATGGTGCCGCCGTCCGGGCCGAGGTCCTGGACGAACAGGCCCAGGCCGTAGCCGAGCATCCCGTGCGGCGTGCGCATCTCGTCCAGCAGTGGGGCGGGCAGGAGTTGGCCGCCCAGGAGCGCGGCGAAGAAGGTGTGGAGGTCCCGGGTGGTCGAGATCAGGTCGCCGGCGCCGACCAGGAGGGAGAGGTTCTGGCGGGCGACGTCGACCACCTTCCACTGGTCGCCGTCCTGGTAGCGGTAGTAGCCGTGGGCGTGCGGCCCGGGGAGCTCCGGCGAGTCGCCCGGCACCACGGTGTCCCGCAGTCCGAGCGGCCGCAGGATCCGCTGCTGCATCTCCTCGGCGTACGGGCGACCGGCGGCCTGCTCGATCAGCAGCACGGCCAGCGTGTAGTTGGTGTTGGAGTAGCTCTGGTCGGTGCCCGGCTCGAACCGTGCCGGCTTGGACAGCGCGAACTGCACCAGCTCCTCCGGCCGGTAGCTGTGGAACCGGTTGTCCACCCACTCCTTGCCCATCGCGGGGATCCCCGGCACGAACGTCCCGTCGGGTTCGAGGTCGCCGGTGTAGCTGGCCAATCCGCTGGTGTGCTGGAGCAGCATCCGCACGGTGATCCGCCGGTCCAGCCCGAGCGCGGGCAGGTGGCCCGCCACCGGGGCGTCCAGCCCGAGCGCGCCGTCGGCCACCAGCTGCAGCACCAGCGTGGCGACGAAGGTCTTGGTGGTGCTGCCCACCCAGAACCGCCCGTCCACCGAAGGCTTCGCGGTCTCGCCCAGCTTGCGCACCCCGGCGCTGCCGACCCACTCGCCGCGCTCGTCGTGCACGCGCAGCTGCATCCCGGCGAAACCGGCGTCGACGAACTCCTGGATGGCCTGCTGCAGTTCCGGGCGGTCCTGGGCGGTGTTGCTCTCGACGGTGTGGAGGGTGCTGGTCATGGTCGTTCCTCGTCTCGCGATGGGATGTGTGCGGCGCAGTTCAGGGGCGGGTGAGCGGTGCCGCGTCAGAGGCTGCGGGCGGTGATGTCGCCGTAGGCGGTGGTCGCGTGGATGCTCAGGCCGGCGGCGGCGCCGTCGGTGTTGTCGAGCGTGTTGCGGATCCGGCCGTAGGTGGTGCCAGCGTCCAGGGTGGCGGAGACTCCGCGGGCGGCGCCGACGGACACGTCGCCGGCCTCGGTGCGCAGCGTGACGGTGCCGTGCACGGCTTCGGTGATGTGGATGTCGCCCTTGGCGGTGGTGATCTCGGCGGGGCCGGTGAGGCGGCCGACGGAGACGTCGCCGGCGAGGACTGCGAGGTGGGCGCCGGTGGTCTCGTCGAGCTTGACCGTGGCCTGCGCGCCCTCGAAGGCGACGTCGCCGAGGCGTCCGACACCGCGGAGTTCGGCGCTGGCCGCCTTCGCCTGGATGCGGGAGCCGGCGGGCAGTTGGACGGTCACCTCGACGGTGCCGGACTGGCCGAGGATCCGGTTCTCGGCCGCCGCGGCCTCGATCCGCAGGACGCCGTCGGCGTATTCGACGGTGATCCGCTCGGCCGCCTTCACGTCGCGGCTCTTCGAGGCGTCGGCGGGCAGGACCTCGACGGTGGTGTCGGCGCGGTCGGCGGCGATGAACCGGATGCGCCCGGCGGGGATGTCGAGGACGGCGGAGACCGGGGCGGGGGTGGCGAAGTTCTGCACGATGCTCTCCTGTGACGGCGACTCGTTGTTTCTGACTCCGGAAACGCTACGTTGCCTTCACGGTTCAGGCAATGGGCTTGTTGCGTTCAATCACGATCAATGCAGGTAGATGCCATGTTTTCGTTGCAACAGTCTTGGATTTAACGCAACATCAGCCACTCTGACCGTTGCATTTCCACGTAGAGAGGGCGCCGCGCCGTCAGCCCGCGGATGTAAACCCCCAGGCCAATGCGCGCGGCCGGGTTGTCATCCGGTGGTCGGATGTGGCCGAGCGGGCCGCGATGACAGCCTTCCGCTCAGGTGCACGGAGATCGACCGGACGGGCCGTCAGGGGCCGTCCCGTCCAGCACACCCAGGGAGGGGCCCATGACCACCACGCCGTTCACGAGCCGACACGCACTGACGCGCCGCCGCCTGCTGGGGGCCGCACTGGCCGCCGGGGCAGCCGGGGCCGCCGCACCGCTCGGCCTCGCCCGACCCGCGTGGGCGGCGGGCGCCGCCACCCCGGCAGCCGACGGCCCGGCGCGGCTCACCCTGCCCGAGCCCACCGGGCCGCACCCGGTCGGCACCGTCCCGCTGCACCTGCTCGACGCCTCCCGCCCGGACCCGGTGGCCGGGCCGGGCCGTTTCCGCGAGCTGATGGCGAGCGTCTGGTACCCGGCCCGCGAGGCGGGGGACTTCCCGCTCGCGCCGTGGATGGCCGAGGGCGCGCTGCGGGCGTTCCTCGCGGACACGGGCTTCGCCATCGACCCCGCCCTCGCCCCGCTGACCTCCGGCCACGTGGGCGCCCCGGTCCACCGCGCGGGCCGCCGCCTGCCCGTCGTCGTCTACTCGCACGGCGCGCACAGCCAGCGTGCCGACCACACCGTGATGGTCCAGGAACTGGCCAGCCACGGCTACGTGGTGGTCACCGTCGACCACACCTACGACGCGATCACCGAGTTCCCCGACGGCCGGGTCCTCACCCCGGACCGGAGCATCCCGATGGGGCCGAAGGACTTCGCCGCGGACATCCGCTTCCTCCTCGACTGCGTCGACGACCTCGCCGCCGGACGCAACCCCGACACCGACCGCAAGCCGCTGCCCGCCGGCCTGCTGCACGCCCTCGACCCGGACCGCGTCGGCATGTTCGGCTGGTCGAAGGGCGGCACGGCCACGGCGTACACCATGCTCACCGACCAGCGCGTCCGCGCCGGGCTGAGCCTGGACGGCCCGATGCAGCCCACCATCACCACCGACCTGGACCGGCCGTTCATGATGATGACCGCCGCGTTCACCCGGGCCGAACAGCCGGATGTCGCCGGGTTCTGGCAGCACCTGCGGGGCTGGCGGCTCGACGTCCAGGCCCAGGGTGCCGTGCACGTCTCGTACGGCGACAACCAGGTGCTGATCCCGCAGGCGGCGAAGCTCCTCGGCCTGACCGACGAGCAGGTCCGGGGCATGATCGGCACCCTCGACCCGGCCCGCGCGGTCAGGATCCAGCAGGCGTACCCGGTGGCCTTCTTCGACCAGCACCTGCGGCACCGCCCCAGCCGGCTCCTCGACGGGCCGTCCGCGGCCTTCCCCGAGGTGACGTACCTGCCGTAACGCCGGTCAGCCCACGACCGTGGCGGCCGCCCCTCCCCCGGGGGCGGCCGCTACGGCGTTTCGGCCCGGATCTCGTCCAGCGACTCCCCCAGCACCCCCTTGGCCCGGGTGAACCAGTCGGCGATGACCGCGATCTCGTCCGGCGTGTAGTCGGCGAACAGCGCGCCGATCCGCTCAGCACCGGCGCCCCCGCACGCCGCGGCCCCCGTCGGGCTGCCTGCCCGACGGGGGCCGTCGCGTTGCCCGGCTCAGACCGAGGTGCCCCGGGTGACGGGGGCCGTGGCGGTGGGCGGGGTGGTGCTGCCGGCAGTGGTGCCGAGGGCGCGCTGGACCTTGGCGACGGCCGCGCGGTACTGGAAGGAGGCGAGCTGGGAGGAGGCTCCGTCGCGCTGGAAGAAGCCGAAGGCCATGCCGACGGTGCCGAAGCGCTCGACGCCGACGAAGGCGTTCAGCTGGACGCCGGCCAGGGTACCGTCGAGGCGGACGGCGGGCGCGTCCTGGCGGTCGCCGAGGGTGACCGGGGTGACGGTGAAGGTCACCGAGTCGTTGGTGCCGGCGTTGAAGGTGATGGTGTGGCAGCTCTTGAGGGCTGCGGCGGCGGCGTCGAGGTCCGCGGTGAGCTTGCCCGCGTCCTCGGCGGTCAGGGACTCGGTCACCATCGGGTTGCCGCCCTGGCCGTCCAGTTCGACCTCGGCGCGCGGGGTCTCGGGCCCGGGTACGCCGGTGTGCATGTTGATCAGGTCGCTGAGGGCGTCGCAGCCGTTGACCGGGGACGGCATCGCGCTGGGGCCGGCGCTGGGGCTGGCCGTGGCGGGGGCCTGGGCGAAGCCGGGGCCGACGTCGTCGACGGTGAGCAGGGCCGCTGCGAGTTGTTCGGAGGTGGGCAGGCCCTGGGCGGGCTGGCCGGGCGTCGCAGCCGCGGCGAGGTGGGCCGGGCCCAGGGCGACCGCCGCGGCGAGGGCGGCGGCGGCGAGGGCGTGGAGCGGCTTCGGGTGGGACATCCGGGCCCCCGGTCGAGAGTTCGGGCAGGGACAGCCACCAGTGTCCCACCGGGCCCGGGAAGGGGCTCGCGGGCGTGGATCGCCGCAGGTCAGGCCCCCTGGCCCGGCTCCGGCGGAAGCGCTTCGAGGGTTTCGGCGAGCCACTGCACCCAGAAGGCCTCCAGCCCGATGCCGGCCCGCAGCACGGCGTGCTGGAGGCGGTTCTCCCCGACCGCCGCCTCGGCCGGGAAGTCGCGCCGCTCGATCTCCCGGTAGTCGTCCAACTGCGCACGGTGCAGGGCCAGATGCCGCTGCAGCTCGGCCGCCAGGCCGTCCGTGCCGACCACCGCGGCAGCACGCAGCCGCAGCAGCAGCGGTTCGCGGACGGCGCGCGGCGCGGCGCCCTCGGCCGTCCAGCGGGCGAGTTCGGCGCGGCCCTCGGGCAGGACCTCGTACTCCTTCTTCTGCCCGCGGACGGGGCCGGCCGGCTGGAGGGCCCGGATCTGCCCGGAGGCCTCCAACCGGCCCAGTTCGCGGTAGATCTGCTGGTGGGTGGCGGGCCAGAAGAAGCCGATCGACTTGTCGAAGCGCCGGGTCAGCTCCAGCCCCGAGGACGGCCTCTCCAGCAGAGCGGTGAGGATGGCGTGCGGCAGCGACATGCCGTCGATCCTAGGGGGCGGAGGGAAAGGTCAGATCGCCGCGGCCAGTTCGGTGCCCTGCTTGATGGCCCGCTTGGCGTCGAGTTCGGCGGCGGCGTCGGCGCCGCCGATCAGGTGGGCCTCCAGGCCGCGCTCGCGCAGCGCCTCGTACAGGTCGCGGCGCGGCTCCTGGCCGGTGCAGAGCACCACGGTGTCCACGGGCAGCAGTTGGCGCTCGCCGTCGACGGTGAAGTGCAGGCCGGCGTCGTCGATCAGGTCGTAGGTCGCCCCGGCGACCATGGTGACGCCGCGGTGCCGGAGTTCGGTGCGGTGGATCCAGCCGGTGGTCCTGCCGAGCCCGGCGCCGACCTTGCCGGTCTTGCGCTGGAGCAGGTGGACGGCCCGGGGCGGTACGGGCCGCTCGGGGCGGCGCAGTCCGCCGCGCTCGCGGTACTCCGGGTCGATGCCCCACTTGGCCTGGAACACGGGCGGGTTGAGGCTGGCCGCGTCGCCCTGGTCGGTGAGGAAGCCGGCCACGTCGAAGCCGATGCCGCCCGCGCCGAGGATGGCGACCCGCTCGCCGACGGGGGCGCCGTCGCGCAGGACGTCGAGGTAGCCGAGCACGCTGGGGTGGTCGACGCCCGGGAGGTCGGCGGGGGTTCGCGGGGTGACGCCGGTGGCGAGGACGAGTTCGTCGAAGCCTTCGGCGGCGAGCCGTTCGGCGGTGGCGGTGGTGCCGAGGCGCTGGGTGACGGCCAACTCGGCGAGCCGGGTGCGGTAGTAGCGCAGCGTCTCGTCGAACTCCTCCTTGCCGGGCACGAGCCGGGCGGTGTTCAGCTGCCCGCCGATGGCCCCGGCGGCGTCGAACAGGGTGACGTCGTGGCCGCGTTCGGCGGCGGAGACGGCGAACGCGAGTCCGGCCGGGCCGGCTCCGACGACGCCGATGCGCTTGCGCAACCTGGTGGGCGCGAGCACGAGTTCGGTCTCGTGGCAGGCGCGCGGGTTGACCAGGCAGGAGGTGATCAGACCGCTGAAGGTGTGGTCGAGGCAGGCCTGGTTGCAGCCGATGCAGGTGTTGATGGCGTCGGCGCGGTCGTCCGCCGCCTTGGCGACGAAGTCGGCGTCGGCGAGCAGCGGGCGGGCCAGCGAGACCAGGTCGGCGCAGCCCTCGGCGAGCAACTGCTCGGCGATGTCCGGGGTGTTGATGCGGTTGGTGGCGACCAGCGGGATGCCGACCGTGCCCATCACCTTCCTGGTCGCCCAGGCGAAGGCACCGCGCGGCACGGAGGTGGCGATGGTGGGGATGCGGGCCTCGTGCCAGCCGATGCCGGTGTTGATGACGGTCGCCCCGGCGGCCTCGACGGCCTGGGCCAGGCGGACGACCTCGTCGAGGGTGGAGCCGCCGGGCACCAGGTCGAGCATGGAGAGGCGGTAGACGATGATGAAGTCCTCGCCGACCCGCTCGCGGACCCGGCGGACGATCTCCACCGGGAAGCGCATCCGCCGCTCGTACGGGCCGCCCCACTCGTCCTCGCGCCGGTTGGTGGCGGCGACGACGAACTCGTTGATCAGGTAGCCCTCGGAGCCCATGATCTCGACGCCGTCGTACCCGGCGCGGCGGGCGAGTTCGGCGCAGCGGACGAAGTCCTCGATGGTCCGCTCGACCTGTTCGGCGGTGAGCTCGTGGGGGACGAGGGGGCTGATCGGGGCCTGGAGGGCGCTGGGGGCGACCAGGTCGCGGTGGTAGGCGTAGCGGCCGAAGTGCAGGATCTGCAGGGCGATCTTCCCGCCGGCGGCGTGCACGGCGTCGGTGACGACGCGGTGGCGGTCGGCTTCGGCCCCGGTGGTGAGCATCGCGCCGCCCTCCCAGGGGCGCCCGGCCTCGTTGGGGGCGATGCCGCCGGTGACGATGAGGCCGACGCCGCCGCGGGCCCGTTCGGCGTAGAAGGCGGCCATCCGCCGGTAGCCGCCGGGGGCCTCCTCCAGGCCGACGTGCATCGAGCCCATGATGACGCGGTTGGGCAGGGTGGTGAAGCCGAGGTCGAGCGGGCTGAGCAGGTGCGGGTAGCGGCTGCTGCCGGGGGTGGCGCTCATCGACGCGCTCATCGACGTCTCCTGGGGGCGGCGGGGTGTCGGTGTTACCGCAGAGTAGGGGACGGGGTCGGGATGTGCAACTAGTTGCATAAGGAGGCCGGGGTGATGGCCCGCGCTCCGCCGTTCCCGCCAACTCCCCCGCATGATCCGCGTATTGTCAGATTGGCATTGTGAACAGCTGGGAGAGGACCGCCATGCGGGGTAGCTCGATAGCCGTGATCGGCGGCAGCATCGCCGGAAGCGCCTTCGCCGGGGCCGCCGCCCGGCTGGGAGCCGACCGGATCGTGGTCCTGGAACGCAGCGAGGGCCAGCTGGAGGACCGCGGCGTCGGGATCTGCATCAACGACGACCGCTTCGACGAACTGGTCCACGCCGGCCACCTCCACGACGGCGTCCGCCGCCACCGCCTCACCGTCCGCCGCTGGGTCACCCGGGAGACGGCCGCGGACGGCGGCGGCGACGGACCGGACGGGCGCGGGCGGGTGCTCTGGAACCAGCCGATGCCGTTCCACTCCCACCACTGGGCCGTCCTCTGGCAGGCCCTGCGCGAACGCGCCCCCGACCGGATCGAGTTCCGGCAGGGCCACACCGTCACCGCGGCCGACGGCGACCAGGACGGCGCCTGGACGACGGCCGCCGACGGCACCCGCGAACCGCACGACCTGGTGATCGGCGCCGACGGCTACCGCTCCGTGGTCCGCGCCGCCGTCTGCCCGCAGGCCCGGCCCGAATACGCCGGGTACGTGTGCTGGCGCGGCAGCTACGACGACGCCCTGCTCGCGGAGCTGCCCGGCGGGGCCGCGGCCTGGCCGGAGGACGAGTGCGCCACCGTCTGCTACCCCGGCGGCCAGGTCGTGATCTACCGCATCCCCGGGCTCGCCCCCGGCAGCACCCAGGTGAACTGGGTCTTCTACGCGCCCACCCCCGCCTGGCTGCGCCTCGACGGCCCCACCAGCATCCCGGCGGGCGCCCTCACCGACGAGCGGCTGGACGAGCTGCGGCAGCTCGCCGAACGGCACCTGCCGCCGTACTGGGCCGCCCTGGTCACCGTCACCCCGCGCGACCGGACCTTCCTCCAGCCCGTCTACGACCTGGAGACCCCGCGCCGTACGGCCGGCCGGCTGCTCCTCGGCGGGGACGCGGCCACCGTCGTGCGCCCGCACAACACCAGCGGCGCGGTGAAGGCCCTGCAGGACGCCCACGCCTTCGAACAGGCCGGGCGGGCCGCGGCGGCGAGCGGCCGGTCCTGGCCGGCCCTGCTGGCCGCGTACGACCGCGAACGGGGCGCGGTCGGGCGGGAGCTGGTGGAACTGGGCCGACGGCTCGGCCGGGAGCAGGTCGCCGCCGCACCGGACTGGTCGACCATGGACGCACCGGGGATGGACGCCTGGTGGCGCCGCCAGCTCACCGGCAGCGGGGGTTTCGGCGGCCACGCCCTCGGGCGTCCCGAGTGAGCGCCGACCCGGCCCCGGCCCTGGAGACGGAGTCGGCCCCGGACCCGGAGCGCCGGATCCGGGGCCACCGAAACCCCGTCAGATCACCTGAGGGGATCAGACGTTGACGCCGTAGTCGGTCGCGATGCCGCGCAGGCCGGAGGCGTAACCCTGCCCTATCGCACGGAACTTCCACTCCGCGCCGTTGCGGTACAGCTCGCCGAAGACCATCGCGGTCTCGGTGGACGCGTCCTCGCTGAGGTCGTAGCGGGCGATCTCCTGGCCGTTGGCCTGGTTCAGGACCCGGATGAACGCGTTGCGGACCTGCCCGAAGTTCTGCAGCCGGGCATCGGCGTCGTAGATCGACACCGGGAAGACCACCTTCGCCACATCGGCCGGCACCCGCGCCAGGTCGACCTTGATCTGCTCGTCGTCGCCGTCGCCGCCACCGGTCAGGTTGTCGCCGCTGTGCTCGACCGAGCCGTCGGGGCTGCGCAGGTTGTTGAAGAAGACGAAGTGCTGGTCCGAGACCACCTTGCCGAGCGCGTTGCACAGCAGCGCGCTGGCGTCCAGGTCGTAGTCGGCACCAGTGGTGGTGCGGACGTCCCAGCCGAGACCCACGATCACGGCGCTCAGACCGGGCGCCTCCTTGCTCAGCGAGACGTTGCCGCCCTTGGCCAGCGAAACTCCCACAATGCCCTCCTCGATCTCTCCCTGCGGACGAATCTACAACACTGTAGAGATCACGGGAATCCACCTGCGGTCGGGCCCCACCCCCGGGATTTCTCAGGGGCTCCACCGGGAACCACCCGCCACCTTGGCCCACGTCTCCCTCGCGCCCGACCACCGTGGCCGCCGGGGCGCCGCGGCCGGGCGGCCGCCCTACACTGGCCGTGGATCCCCTGGTCCGCCCCGACCAGTGGCCCCCGCGCGGGAGGTCCCCATGCGCCAGCGGTACAGCTTCCACTTCGACCAGGCCGGACACTCGGTCACCGTCAACGTCCGCTCCGGCTGGATCACCGAGACCGAGTTGCTGGTGGACGGCAAGGAATGTGCCTTCCACCGCGTCCACGGGCACGGCGGCTACCCGCTGACGCTCGCCGCCCAGCTCGCCGAGGAGCCGCCGCTGCCGCTCTCGGTGCGGCTGGACCGCACGGGCGCGGCCGAGCACCCGTACTCCTGCGTCCTGGAGGTCGCGGGAGCCGAGCACCCGATGCCGGAGCGCGCGGCGCGCTGAGTCCTACGCGGGGAGTCCTGCGCCGGGAGTCCTCCGCTGGGAGTCCTGCGCTGGTTACAGGCGCTCCGACACGATCTCCTCGACCGCCTTCCGGGCCCGCTCGGCGTCGTCGGCGACCAGGCCGATCCTGGTCCGGCGGTCGAGTACGTCCGCGACGTCCAGCGCGCCCTCGTGCGTGACGGCGTAGGCGACCTCGGCGCGCGTCACGTCCAGGCCCTCGGCGATCCGCCCCGGGTCACCGGCCGCCAGCACCTCCCAGGCCGCGCCGCCGTGCCGGGCGAGCAGCGAGCCGGGCGCGGCGCCCGCCGGGAGCGGGCGGCTGTCCCGGTGGGCCGGGGCGCCGACCAGCGGCAGGCGGGCCGTCCAGCAGGCCCGGGCCGGCAGGCCGCGCAGCCGGACGGCGGCGTCCACCGCGTCCTCGGCCATCCGCCGGTAGGTGGTGAGCTTGCCGCCGACCACCGTGACCAGCCCGGACGGCGACTCCAGCACCGCGTGCTCCCGGGAGATGTCGGCGGTGCTGCCGCCCCCAGTGTCGATCAGCGGCCGCAGCCCCGCGTACGCGCCGCGCACGTCCGCCCTGGTCAGCGCGGTGCTCAGCGCGGCGTTGACGGTGTCGAGCAGGAAGGCGAGCTCCCCCTCGGTGGGCTGCGGCTCGTCCGGGACCGGGCCGGGCGCGTCCTCGTCGGTCAGCCCGATCGCCACCCGGCCGAGTTGCTGGGGCAGCGCGAAGACGAAGCGGCTGGTCGAACCGGGCACCGGCACGGTGAGCGCCGCGGTCGGGTGGCCGAGCGCTGCGGCGTCCACCAGGAGGTGGGTGCCCCGGCTGGGGCGCAGGCTGATCGACGGGTCCACCTCGCCCGCCCAGACGCCGGTGGCGTTGATCACCGCGCCGGCCTCGACGGTCAGCGACCGCCCGGTGACGGTGTCGGTGAGCCGGGCGGAGGTGCCGGTCACGGACTCCGCGCGCACCCGGGTCAGCACGGTGGCGCCGTACTGTGCGGCGGTCCGCGCCAGCGCCACCACCAGCCGTGCGTCGTCCACGAGTTGGCCGTCGTGCGCGACCAGCGCGCCGGACAGCCCGGCGGTCCGCACGCCCGGCACCAGCCGGCGCGTCCGGGCGGCGTCGATCCGGCGCACCCGGGGCAGCAGCGCGCCCGGCGTCCCGGCGCTGAGCCGCAGCGCATCCCCGGCGTGGAAGCCCACCCGGATCAGCGAGGCCTGCCCGGGGCGCAGCAACCCCGGGAGCAGCGGCACCAGTTGGGGCAGCGCGCGGATCAGGTGCGGGGCGGTGCGGGTCATCAGCACGCCGCGCTCGATCGCGCTCTCCCGGGCCACCCCGATCCGCCCGGACGCGAGGTAGCGCAGGCCGCCGTGCACCAGCTTGGAGCTCCAGCGGCTGGTGCCGAAGGCCAGGTCGCGGGACTCGACCAGCACCGTGCGCAGGCCGCGCGAGGCGGCGTCCAGGGCCACTCCGGCACCGGTGACGCCGCCGCCGATCACCAGCAGGTCGACGCGCGGGCGGTCCCCCAGCGCTTCGAGTTCCACCCGGCGCCGGCCGGCGTCGAGTCGACTGGAGCCGGCGAAGGGAGCGGAGGAGGCGGCGGAGCGACCGGCCGGCGTCGAGGTCATGGCGCGAGGTATCCGTTCAGTGCTCTGGTCAGTTCGCGCCGCCAGGCGGCCTCCGGCAGCAGGGAGGCGACCATGCGGTGCGACTGGACGGTGGACTGGGCGATCAGCAGGACCATGGCGGCCAGTTCGACCGGCTCGCCGGCCCGGATCGAGCCGTGGGCCTGCCCCTGCTCGATGCCGGCCCGAAGTGCCTCCAGCAGGCCTCGCTGGCTGGTGCCGAGGCGCTCGACGACGTACTCCAGCAGCAGGTCGGAGTCGGCGGAGCGCAGCAGCGCGCCGAGCACCGGGTGGTCCCGCAGCCGGACGGCCACCTCGACGACCCCGTCGACGAAGGCCTCCCGGCCGATCGGGGCCCCGTCGCCGCCGAGCGTCAGGGCGACGCCCTCCCGGGTGGCCCGGATCTCCCGGGTGAGCAGGGCGCCGATCACCGCCCGGACGTCCGGCCAGCGCCGGTAGACGGTCGGCCGGCTGACCCCGGCGCGGCGGGCGATCTCCGCCAACTGCGTTCGGCGCACGCCGAGATGGACGATCAGGTCGGCGGCGGCGTCCAGGATCGCGTCGTCGGTGCTGCGGGGCTGCTCGGCGGCGTGCAGCCCGGCCGGGGGCTCGGCTGGCGGCCCTGCTGCGGGCTCGACCGGAGGCTCGACTGGGGGCTCGGCGTTACTACTTGACATGATGTGTGAAACTGTAACGCATGGCACCTGAGACGCAAGCGGGAGCGGCCGGCGCCGCGCTGCCGCTCCCCCCGATGAAGTGGGACGCCTGGGGCGACCCGGCCCTCGCCAAGGACCTGTCCGCGGACATCAAGGGACTGCTCGCCGCCGCCCTCGGCGTCACCGGCGACGCCACCCCCGGACCGGCCGCCGACGAAGTCCTCCTGCACCCCTCGCGGATCACCGCCGACGACCTCAAGGCCCTCGCCGCCGCCGTCGGCGAGACCAACGTCAGCGCCGCCGACGCCGACCGGCTCCCCCGCGCCGGCGGCAAGTCCACCCCCGACCTGCTGCGCCGCCGCAGCCGCGCCCCCCAGGACGCGCCCGACGCCGTCGTGCTGCCCGGCGACGAGCAGGAGATCGCCGCCGTCCTCGCGCTCTGCGCCGAACGCCGCATCGCCGTCGTCCCGTTCGGCGGCGGCACCAGCGTCGTCGGCGGCCTCGACCCCGAACGCGGCGACCTCACCGCCGTGATCTCGCTCGACCTGCGCCGCCTCGACCGGCTCCACGAGCTCGACGAGACCTCCGGCGAAGCCGTCCTCGGCGCCGGCCTCACCGGCCCCGCCGCGGAAGCCCTGCTCGCCGAACGCGGCTACGAACTCGGCCACTACCCGCAGAGCTTCCGCTACGCCACCCTCGGCGGCTTCGCCGCCACCCGCTCCTCCGGCCAGGACTCCGCCGGCCACGGGCGCTTCGACGAGATGGTCCGCGGCCTGCGCGTCGTCACCCCCGTCGGCGTGCTCGACCTCGGCCGCGCCCCCGCCTCCGCCGCCGGCCCCGACCTGCGCGAACTCTTCCTCGGCTCCGAAGGCACCCTCGGCGTCATCACCGCCGTCCGGCTCCGTGTCCACCCGCTGCCCGCCGTCAAGGCCCACGAGGCGTGGAGCCTGCCCGACTTCGCCACCGGCAGCGCCGCCCTGCGCGCCGTCGAGCAGGCCGGCACCGGCGCCACCGTCATCCGGCTCTCCGACGAGGCCGAGACCATGGTCAACCTCGCCATGACCGAACAGATCGGCGGCGCCCCCGCCGTCACCGGCTGCCTCGCCGTCACCGTCTTCGAGGGCACCGCCGAACAGGTCGCCACCCGCCACCGGCTCACCCGCGACACCCTGCTCGCCGCCGGCGCCACCTCCCTCGGCGAAGCCCCCGCCCGGGCCTGGGAACACGGCCGCTTCAACGCCCCCTACCTGCGGGACTCCCTGCTCAGCGCCGGCGCCCTCTGCGAAACCCTGGAGACCGCGGCCAGTTGGAGCCGGCTGCCCTCCCTGCGGACGGCCGTCACCGAGGCCCTCACCACCGCCCTGCCCGGCGCCCTCGTCCTCTGCCACATCTCGCACGTCTACCCGACCGGCGCCTCGCTCTACTTCACCGTCGTCGCCGCCCTCGGCGAGGACCCGCTCACCCGGTGGGCCGCCGCCAAGCGCGCCGCCGGAGACGCCATCGTCGCCGCCGGCGCCACCATCACCCACCACCACGCCGTCGGCGCCGACCACCGGCCCTGGATGACCGACGAGATCGGCGAGTTGGGCGTGCGCATCCTGCGCGCCGTCAAGGCCGAACTCGACCCGGCGGGCATCCTCAACCCCGGCAAGCTGATCCCGTGAGCGGCGGCCCGCGAGCCATCAGGCGAGTGGCCGTCCTCAGCAACCCGGCGGCGGGCGCCGGCCACGCCGCACCCGCCGCCCACCGGGCCGTCGCCCGCCTGCGCGCCCTCGGCCTCCACGTCGAGCGGCACGCCGGCCGCGACCCCGAGGACGCCGTCCGCCTCGCCCGGCAGGCCGTCGCGGACGGCGTCGACGCGGTCGTGGCCGTCGGCGGCGACGGCATGG
Organism: Kitasatospora sp. NPDC086801; assembly: GCF_044745805.1. Classification (NCBI taxonomy): domain Bacteria; kingdom Bacillati; phylum Actinomycetota; class Actinomycetes; order Kitasatosporales; family Streptomycetaceae; genus Kitasatospora; species Kitasatospora sp. NPDC086801. The sequence continues at coordinate 38,610 of NZ_JBIVAX010000008.1, read as the reverse complement.
TCAACCTCGCCCTCCAGGCCGTCGCCGGCACCGCCGTCCCGCTCGGCGTGATACCCGCCGGCACCGGCAACGACCACGCCCGCGCCTACGGCCTCCCGCGCGACACCCCCGAAGCCGCCGCCGACGTCGTCGCCGCCGGACGCACCAGGACCGTCGACCTCGGCCGGGTCACCGCCGCCGACGGCACCACCCGCTGGTACGGCTCCGTCCTCGCCACCGGCTTCGACTCCCTGGTCAGCGACCGCGCCAACCGCCTGCGGTGGCCCCGCGGCCGGATGCGCTACAACCTGGCCATCCTCGCCGAGTTCGCCAACCTGCGCCCGCTGCCCTTCCGCATCACCCTCGCCGACGGCACCGTCATCGAACGCGACCTCACCCTGGCCGCCGTCGGCAACACCAGCAGCTACGGCGGCGGCATGCTCATCTGCCCCGCCGCACTCCCCGACGACGGCCTCCTCGACCTCACCCTCGTCGCCGCGATGCCCCGCTTACGCATCGCCCGCTTCTTCCCCACCCTCTTCAAGGGCACCCACACCACCCACCCCGAAGTCACCACCCACCGCACCGAATCCCTGCGGATCGACTCCCCCACCATCACCGCCTACGCCGACGGCGAGTTCATCGCCCCCCTCCCCGTCGACGTGACGATCGCCCCCGCCGCCCTGCACCTCCTGGTGCCGTAACCCGCCCCAGCCCCGGGAGCCCGCCGGCTCACCCGGCCAGGCGGCGACGCCAGAGGAGGGGGCGGATCTCCATCGCGTGGGAGGGATCGGCGTTCCAGAGTGCGGGCAGGCCGGCGTCGGTGAGGGCGGCGGCCACCTCGTGGCCGATGGCGGTGGTGGTCAGCGGGGAGGCGTCGAAGCCGCCGTAGCGGAGGGCGAGGCCGTGGCCGGCGGCGGCGGAGTCGGTGGCCTGGGTGTGGAAGTAGACGTAGCCGCGGGCGTCCGGCGCCCCGGCGGCGGCGATCTCGGCGTCGCCGCAGGAGCCGCAGCAGGCGAAGTGCTCCCGGGCGGTGATGCCGCCCTCCTCCAGGGTGGCGAAGGCCCGGGTGAGGCGTTCCGGGTCGGTCTCGCCGATCCAACCGGTCTGCTCGCCGACGCGCTCCAGCCAGAGCCGGTCGGCCAGTTGCTCGGCCTGGTCGCGGGAGAGCGGGCGGTGGCCGCCGGAGACCAGGTGGTCCTCGGCGAGTTCGGCGAGCTCGGCGCGGGTGGTGTAGCCGCCGGCCAGGGTGAGGCGCAGCCGGTCGTGCAACCGGCACAGGTCGTCGGCGGGCAGGTCGAGCGGCGGGGCGGGCTCGGGCCGCGGGCCCAGGTCGAGCGGCTGCCAGTCCAGGCCGTCGCCCCAGCCCGGCTCGCGCCGCGCCCAGCCCGTCATCGCGGCGATGACCGCGTCGGGCCCGTCGGTCCGCACCTCGAAGTGCCGGGCGGCGGAGCCGTCGCGGTGTTCGAGCGTGTAGTCGCCGCCTTCGGCGTGCCACACCTGGATGAAGACGTCCGGCAGGTCCGGTATCCGCTGGGCGACCAGGAAGCGGTCGCCCTGCGCACCGATCCGCCGCACCAACCGCGCCAACTCGCCCGCCTCCACCCGAAGGTGGCGCGTGCCGTCGTTCTCCTGCACCCCGATCGCCAGCATGTGGATCACCCAACCACACGCCACTGACAACGGCGCCGGGCCCGGAGCCGCCCGGCCTCAGCCCACCCGACCCCGGCCGGCCCGGCCTCAGTCCGTCTGCTCGCGGTGGAGGCGGAACAGCACGTTGGGGCGCAGCGGGCCCTCGGGGGCGGTCGGGTCCTCGAAGTCGTCGGCGGGGTCGGACGTCATGCCGAGGCGGCGCATGACGGCCTGGGAGCGGTGGTTGGTCGCGGTGGTGACGGCGAGGATCTCGGGGAGGCGGAGGGTGTCGAAGCCGTGGGCGAGGACGGCGCGGGCCGCCTCGGTGGCGTAGCCGCGGCCCCAGGCGGCGCGGGCGAGGCGCCAGCCGATCTCGACGCCGGTGAAGGGCAGGCCCTCGTCGACCTCGTCGAGGCCGGCGAAGCCGACGAACTCGCCGGTGGCGCGCACCTCGACGGCCAGCCAGCCGTACCCGCGCACCGCGGCCTCGGCCTCGAAGCGCGCCACCGAGGCATCGCTCTGCTCGCGGGTGAGGACATCCCCGAGGTGTTCGCGGACTTCGGGGTCGGCGTTCATCGCGGCCCAGGGCGCGAGGTCGGTGTCCCGCCAGGGGCGGATGAGCAGCCGGTCGGTGCGCAGTTCGGTCATGCGGGCCAGCCAACGCCGACCGCCCCCGCCGGGGCAACCCGTTTCCCGGGCCACCGGGCCACCGGGCCACCGGCCCCCTGGCCCCTGCACCCCGGGGGGCGCTCGGCGCGCGGCGCTCAGACGCCCCGGGTCGCGGTGATCCGGCCGGCGTCGATCGCGGCGACCAGTTCGGCGTGGTCGAGCGCCGTCTGGTCGGCGTACTGGACGGAGAAGTCGGCGATCGCGTCGGCGAAGGCGTCCGCGGTGCCCAGGTAGCCGGCGATGGCGAGGCGGTCGCCGGTGCGGGCGTGGGCGCGGGCGAGGGTGCGGCCGCACAGGTCGGCGTAGGCGCGCAGGCCGGACGGGGCCAGGTCGGCGACCTCGATCGAGCCCTTCATGTCGCGCAGTTGGCGGCCGTAGAAGTGGCGCCCGGCAGGGCCGGTGGTCCAGCCGAGGAAGATGTCGCTGGCGGCCTGCATGAGGTGCTGGCCGGTGACGACGCGGCGGCCGCCGTGGTGGACGGAGACCTCGGCGTCGACCCGGGTGGGCGGCAGGTGGTCCTCCAGGACGGACCGCCCGGCCTCCTTGAGCTGGAGGAACAGCGGGTCGCGGGTGTCCCGGCCCTCCAGCAGGACGATGTAGCAGCGGGTGCCGACGCTGCCGACGCCGACGACCTTCATCGCCGCGTCGACGAAGCGGTAGCGGTCGAGGAGGACGCGGCGGTCCTCGGCGAGGGTGGCCCGGTAGTCGCTGAACACCTTGCCGATGTCGCGCAGTTCGTTCGGCTTCAGCGGTTCGATGAGCGGTGGCGCGCTGATGATGCGCCGCTGCCCGTCGCGTTCCTCGGTGAGCTTGCCGAAGGCGCGCAGGCTGGTGCGGCGGCGGGCCTGGGTGAGGTCGGCCTCGGCGCGCTCGCGCTGCCGGGGTCTGCGGAACAGCGGCAGCAGGTCGCCGGTGTCGATCCGGGAGTACCAGACGTCGAGTTCGCCGAGCCCGGCGAGGTGGCGCATGGCGGTGGCGTAGCCCTGGACGGCGGTGCGGGCGGCGCGGCGGGCGCGGTCCTCGTCCTGCCCGTGGTCGCGGGCGGCGACGGCGATGCTGGCGGCGAGCCGTTTGACGTCCCATTCGAAGGGACCGGGGTGGGTCTCGTCGAAGTCGTTGACGTCGAAGAGCAGCGCGCGTTCCGGCGAGGCGAACACGCCGAAGTTCACCAGGTGGGCGTCGCCGCAGAGTTGGACGGTGAGGCCGGTGTCGGGGACGGCGCCGAGGTCGGCGGCCATGACGGCGGCGGCGCCGCGCAGGTAGGTGAAGGGGGTGTCGGCCATCCGCCCGTAGCGGATCGGCAGCAGCCGGGCGACCCGGTCCTCGCCCTGGCGCACCAGCACCTCGACCGGGTCGGGCCGGTCGGCGGCGGGGATCCACCGCCCGTGGGCGGAGCGGGAGGCGCGGTCACGGGCGGCCCGGCCGTGCCGACGGCGTTCGGCGGGGGTGGTCATGCGCGGCTCCTCGGTCGGCGGGACGGCGGACGGCAGGACAACGGACGGCGGGACAACGGACGGCGGGACGGCGGGTGCGCCTCCTCGCGACGCTAGGTCACGGGTGCCGGAGGGCGCACCGCGCAGCCTCCGGCAGTCCGCCGAACGGATGAACCCGGCTGGACCCCGGCTCACCGCACGGTGAAGTCCGCCATCATCGCCATGTCCTCGTGCTCCAGGTTGTGGCAGTGGATCATGTACGTCCCCTGGTAGTCGGTGAAGCGCACCAGGACCTCGACCGCCTCGGCCGGGCGCAGGTCGACGGTGTCCTTCCAGCCGTCGTCGTACGGGCCCGGGGCCCGGCCGTTGCGGCTGAGCACCTGGAAGTGGTTGAGGTGGACGTGGACGGGGTGGTGCAGGTCGGAGGTGAAGCGCCACAGCTCGGTGCTGCCGAGGGCGGGCCGGGCGAGGTCGCGGCCGGGCCGGTACAGGTCGCCGTTGATGGTCCAGCCGTAGCCGCCGCTGCGCCGGAAGATGAACTTGCGCTTGACGTCGACGGCGGAGGCGTCCAGTTCCTCGATCGTGGACAGCTTGGCGGGCACGGTCGAGTCGTCGCGGACCTGCTTGCCGGAGACGTCGAAGCGCATCACCTCCGCCGTGCGGCCGCGGCCGAAGCGGTTGAGCAGGCGCACCGAGGTGCCCGGGGCGTAGCGGGAGAAGTCGACGACGATGTCGAAGCGCTCGGCGGGGGCGATCTCCAGCGCGTCGTGGGTGATCGGGGCGGCGAGCAGGCCGCCGTCGGAGCCGATCTGGACGAGGGCGTCACCGCCGGAGGGCTGCGGGTCGAGTTGGAGCCGGTAGGGGCGGACGTTGGAGGCGTTGAGCAGGCGCAGCCGGTAGCGGGCGCGGTCGACGTCCAGGCGGGGCCAGGGGGCGCCGTTGACGAGGATGACGTCGCCGAGGACACCGTTCATGTAGTCGTCGGTGACGCCGGGCTCGGCGAGGGAGTCATCAATGGCGGGGTAGAGGAAGGAGCCGTCGTCGGCGAAGGCGCGGTCGGTCAGCATCAGCGGGAGGTCGCGTTCGCCGCGCGGCAGCGGCAGCGCGTTCTCCTCGTCGTCGTGGACGAGGTGGAAGCCGGCCAGGCCGCGCCAGACGCCGGGGCCGGTGAAGCCCATCCGGTGGTCGTGGTACCAGAGGGTGGCGGCGCGCTGGCGGCCCGGGTAGGTGTGGGTGCGCTCGCCGGTCTCGGTGCGCCCGGCCGTGTGCTGCATGCCGGGCATCCCGGGCATGTCCGACATCCCCCGGGCCGCGCCGGAGGAGCCGACCGGCAGCAGCAGGTCGACGGGGTAGCCGTCGCTGTCGGCCGGGGTGTGGCCGCCGTGCAGGTGGACCACGGACGGCACCGGCAGTTCGTTGCGGTGCTTGACCACCGCCGTCCGGCCGGACCGGGTGACCACCGTCGGCCCGGGGAAGGTGCCGCCGTACGTCCAGGCCTCGGTCTTGACGCCGGGCAGGATCTCCAGTGCGGCGACCCGCTGGGTGATCTCGTAGTAGTCGGCCGTCCCGTCGGTGCGCACCGGCTGGAGCACCGCGGGCACCGGCAGCGGGATCTGGAACGGCCCGGGCAGGTCGAGGTCGCTGCTGAGCAGCCGGCCGGGGTGGCCCTCGGCGAACAGCCGGGCGGCGGCGGGGACGGAGACGGCGGCCAGCGCACCCGCGCCGAGGACGGAGGCGCCGGCGCCCAGGAACCGCCGGCGGTTCACTTGGACACCTCCAGCGGCCCGCCGGGGCGCGGCAGGCGTCCGCTGCCGTCCGGCTCGGGCAGGCTGTCCGCGCGGGCGGGCAGCGGCAGCCGCCAGACGCCGACCAGCCCGAACAGGACGCCGCTGACCAGCAGCACCCCGAGGGTGACGTGCGCGCTGATGGACCGCGCGTAGCCGGCGGCGATCTGGCCGATGACGGCGGCGGTCAGCCCGGTGGTCGTCCACAGCGGCCAGAGCGGGCCGCGACCGGGCCGGCGCACCAGCGCGGCCACCACCAGCTGGCAGACGACCACGGTGGCCAGCGTCATCGCGTTGCCCTCGTGGTCCTTGAGGGACTCGTAGGTGCCGTTGAGGAAGCTGCCGGCCAGCATGACCTGGAGCAGGGCCAGGAGCGCCAGGGTGGTGGCGCTGATGCGCAGCAGGATCAGCGGCCAGCGGGGCGCGGCCGCCGCGGGAGGACTGCTCATGTCGGGCTACTCTCTGCTTCGGCGGGTCGGGCGGGGCGGGCGAGAGCGTAGCTGATCCGACATCACGATCAGCTCCGATCAAGGGGTTCGGACTTTCCCCGCTACCCCATTGCGCCTACTCGGCCCGGCTTTTGTCACCCGTACGAGCGAGGCCCTGGTGCGGTCGTCCAGCGATCCTCGAGCGGGTGCCGCGGCCAGCCCGAAGGGGCCCCGTCCGGTACCGCCGGACGGGGCCCCTTCGGGCGTTCACGGGCCTCGGCTACTGCCGGGCGGCGCCCAGCGCCACCGGGCGGGTGCGCAGCAGGGCGCGGGCGGGCAGCCCGGTCGCGCCGAGGCAGAGCAGGACGGCTCCGGCGGCCAGCGGCAGGGCGAGCGCCGGCGGGACGTACGGGGAGGAGTTGGCGACGCCCCGGGCGATCGGGACGAGGGCGATCCAGGCGATCACCCCGCCGATCACCAGGCCGGTCGCGGCGACCAGCAGCGCCTCCCAGCGCAGCATGCCGCGCACCTGACGCCGGGTGGTGCCGGCCAGCCGGAGCAGCGCGACCTCGCGGCGCCGGTCGAGGACGGTCATCACCAGGGTGTTGGCGGCGGTGACGGCGGCGAACCCGCCGAGCACGCCGGCCATCACGGTGTTGGCCCAGGCGCTCAGCTCCATCATCTTGTCGGACTGGGCGACGAACCCGGCCCGGTCGGTCACGGTCGCCCCGCCGGGGCCCGCGAGGCCCGCCAGGCCGGCCGCCACCGCCGTGCGGTCGGCGCCCGGCGCGTCGGCGACCAGCACCTGGCTGTCGTACCCGGCGGTGACGTGCCCGGCGACGGCCGCCCGGGGCAGCAGCACCTGGCCGAAGCCGAGCCCGCGGTCGTAGACGGCGACCACGGCGGGCCGCACGGGGGTGCCGTCGCCGAGCCGCAGCGGCACCCGGTCACCGACCCCGACGTCCAGGGCGTCGGCCAGCGTGCGGTCCAGGGCGACGGTGTCGGCGGCGCGGCCCAGGTCGGCGAGCGAACCGCTGCGCACGCCCAGGTCGAGCACCCGGGCCAGCCGGGCCGGGTCGCCGTCGACGCCGAGCGCGGTGGCGGAGCCGAGCTGCTGGTCGTGCGTGTACACGGCGGCGGTGCGCAGCACGCCGACCGCGGCCTCCACGCCGGGCACCTTGGCAGCCCGCTCGGCGGTGCCCGCGGGCAGGCCCGGGCCGGTGGAGCCGACCACGTGGTCGGCGACGATGCCGTCCCGTACGTTCGCGCCGGTGGCGTGGCCGATGGTGCTCTGGATGAACAGCAGGGTGCCGCAGAAGGCGGTGACCAGCACGATCGGGGTGATCGCGGAGGCCAGCCGGCGGGCGTTGGCTCGGGTGTTGTCGGCGGCCAGCGAGCCGGGGGCGCCGCCGGCCCGCAGCGGGGCGCCGAACACCGCGGCGGCGACCCGCGCCACCCAGGGGCCGAGCAGGGCGACGGCCAGCATGAAGCACATGACCACGCCGAGCGCGGTGTTGGCGGCGTTCATGCCGTCCAGGGCGGCCGCGAAGGCGGCGGCCACCACGCCACCGGCGGCGAAGAGCAGCCCGATGACGGTCCGCACCTTGCCGGGGTGGCCCGGTTCGACGGCGGCCGCGCCGAGCGCCTGGCCGGGGCGCAGCTTGGCGGGGCGGCGGCCGGCCAGGAAGCCGGCGGTCAGCGCGGCGAGGGTGCAGATGAGCACGGCGGCGACCATCGGCAGCGGGCCGACGTCCAGCCGCACGCCCTGCGGCACGGCGCCGCGCGAGGTCAGTTCGTCGAACCACCAGCGGGCCAGGGCCAGTCCGGGCAGGATGCCGAGCGCCCCGGCGACCGGCGCGACCAGCATCGCCTCGGTGGCGATGGTGCGGCGGATCTGCCGCGGGGTGGCGCCGATGGCGCGCAGCAGGGCGAACTCGCGGGCGCGCTGGCCGGTGGCCAGGGCGACGGTGCTCATCACGACGAAGATCGCGGTCATGGTGGCGTAGCCGCCGAAGCTGCCGCCGAGCCCCATCAGCAGGGTGCGGGCCTCGCCGATGGCGGGCTGTTCGACGGTGCCGCGGCCGTCGCCGGTGAAGACCTTGGCGCCGGTGCCGAGGGCCTGGGCGTCGGCGGCCTTGGCGTCGGCGGCTTGGGTGCCGGCGGCCTTGGCGTCAACGGCTTGGGTGCCGGCGGCCTTGGCGTCAACGGCCTTGGTGCCGAGGGCCTGGGCGTCGAGGGCCTGGGCGTCGAGGGCCTGGCGGACCTGCGCGACCAGCGCGGCGCGGTCCACGCCCTCGCGCGGCTGGACGGCGATCGCGTCGATCCGGCCGGGGTGGCCGGAGAGGCGGTCGGCGGTGGCGTCGGCGAACCAGGCGGTGGGGCCGGCCGGCTGGGCGGCGGCCAGGCCCGAGACCCGGTAGTCGCCGGTGCCGCCGGGCGCGGTGAGGGTGAGCTTCGCTCCGGGCGCGAGGTGCGCGGCGCGCGCCGTGTCGGCGTCCAGCACCACCTCGTCGGCGCCGGGCGCACGGCCCTCGACCAGTCGGTCGGCCGGGCCGGCGATGCCGAGCGCGGCGAAGCCCCGGCCGGTCAGGACGGGGGTGCCCGCCCCGGCCGGCAGCGGGAAGGCGCTGTCCGGGCGGGCGGCCGCGACACCGGGCAGTGCGGCGATCCGGCCCACCAGGGCGGCGTCCGTCCGGGCCCGCTCGGGGGTGGTCAGCTCCCTGGTCTCGGTGTCGCTGCCGACCTTGGCGGTGATCCGCACCATCGGATCGGCCGCGACCACCACCGGGGCGCCCGCGTACCGCTGCGGTGCGACACCCGCGGTCAGGCCGGTCTGCAACAGCACGCCGCAGGCCACCACCACGGCGGCGCCCAGCAGCAGGGCGACCAGGGTGCCCGCGAAGGAGGCGGGTCGAAAGCGCACCGAGGCGCGCGCCAGTCCGTTGCTCATGCCCCGGCCCCGTTCCACTCGTCGATCGGTCCACGCCGCCCGTTCACGCCGCGACCCCCACCGGGCGGGCGGTGAGCGAGACCATCCGGTCGGCCACGGCCTGCGGCTGCGGGTGGTACAGCTCGTCGACGAGCGCGCCGCCGGCCAGGAACAGCACCCGGTCGGCGAACGAGGCCGCCACCGGGTCGTGGGTCACCATGACCACCGTCGCGCCCAGGTCGTCCACGGCGCGCCGCAGCAGGCCCAGCACCTCGTGCGCGGTGCGGGTGTCCAGCGCGCCGGTCGGCTCGTCGGCGAACACCACGTCCGGACCGGTGATCAGCGCGCGGGCGATCGCCACCCGCTGCTGCTGGCCGCCGGAGAGCTGGCCGGGCCGCCGCTTGGCGTGCTCGCCGAGGCCGACCTGGGCCAGCAGCTCCCGGGCCCTGGCCCGGTCCTGGCGCTCGCCGGCCAGCCGCTGCGGGAGCAGCACGTTCTGCTCCACGGTCAGCGAGGGCAGCAGGTTGAAGGACTGGAAGACGAAGCCGATCCGGCTGCGGCGCAGCTTGGTCAGCCGGTTCTCGCTCAGCTGGGTGATGTCCTCGTCGCCGAGGCGGATCTCCCCCTGGTCGGGCTTGTCCAGGCCCGCCGCGCACTGCAGGAAGGTCGACTTGCCGGAGCCGGACGGGCCCATCACGGCGGTGAAGCTGCCGCGGGCCAGCGCCAGGTCGATCCCGCGCAGCGCCTGCACGGTCTCGCCGCCGCGGCCGTAGGTGCGGCGCACCCCGCGCAGCTCGATCGCCGGACGGACGCCCTGCTCGGCGTGCGGGCCGCCGCCGTACGCCCCGGTGGCGTACGAGCCGCCACCGTACGGGCCGGCGGCGTGCGGGCCGGCCGCGTACGGCTCGGTCGATGGGCGGTCGTGGCGGCGTGCCATGGGTGGGCCTTCCCTCGGGGATCGTCGGTGGTCGTCGACGGGTTCCACGCTAGAAAAGACCAGGCCAGCGGACCATGGAGGCCGCTGGCGGACCGGGGGTGGGGATATCCCCACCCGCTTCCGGGGGCCTGCTCGTGCCCGGGTCGGGCCGCGCCGGGGCGGGTGGGGCGGGGCGGGGCGCGCCGCGCCGGGGCGCCCTACACCGGGTCGGCGGTGATCTCCCCGTAGGCGGCGGCCAGTTCGGCGAGCACGGGGTGCGCCGGGTCGAAGGCCGTACCGTCGACCGCGGCCAGCGGCCGGACGCCGACGCCCGCGTTCACCGCGAACGCCGCCGCGAAGCGGCCCAGCCCGGACGCGTCCACCGGCTCGCGCGACTGCGGCCCGCCGTACGCGCCGGCCAGCAGTGCGGCGGTCACCCCGGGCAGGCTCGGGCCGTCCGGCCAGACCAGTCGGCGGCCGTCGAGGAAGCCGACGTTCCAGGTGGCGCCCTCGACCACCCCGCCGCCGTCCGGGTCCACCAGCAACACGTCGTCATAGCCGTCGAGTTGAGCCCGCCTGCGGTGGTGGACCAGACCGAACAGGCCGACGTGCTTCACCTCCGGCAGCTCCCGGCGGTACGCGACCGTCCGCGCCCGCAGCGGGCCCGGCGCGGCCACCGCCGCCGGGCGGGTGGTCAGCAGCAGCCGGGGCACCGCCGGGGCGCCGGGGCGCTCCAGGCCGAGCTCCGGGTCGTACACCGTCACCCGGACGGTCACCGGCGCGCCGCCGGCGGGCAGCACCGCGCGGATCCGCTCCCGCACCACCGCCCGGTCCAACTCGGCGGCGAACAGTACCCGGCAGTCCCGGACCAGCCGGTCCAGGTGCAGCGCCAGACCCCGGACCCGGCCCGCCTCGGCGCGCAGGGTGGTGAAGTGCCCGTAGTTCAGCAGCCCCAGCGCAGTCAGCCGCGCCGGGTCGGCCGGCGCGCCGTCGATCTCGATCTCAGCCATCCCCCGAGTCTGCCAGCCCCGGCGACGCCGCCACCGGGGCGGCCGCTCTCGGCGCCGGAGCCGGGGTCGGGGCCGGAGTCGAGGTCGCGGTCGGAGTCGAGGTCGCGGTCGGAGTCGAGGTCGCGGTCGAGGTCGCGGTCGCTGCCGGGCTCGCCGCCACCGCCGGGCGGTACGGGCTGACCACCTGTCGGCCCGCCGCCAGGGCCAGCTGCTCGAACTGCTCGATCTTGTACGCCAGCCCCTCCGGCTCCCCCGCGTCCGACCACCGCCACGCCTCCGCCCACCACTGCGGGCCGCGCACCAGCGGCCGGCCCGCGAGCGCCAGATGCAGCGCCAGCGTCGACCGCGCGTACTCGTGCACCCAGCCGTCGGCCGCCCGGTAGTCGGGCGTCTCGTCCAGCCGCAGCCAGCGGCCCTCGCGGCCGGCGGCGAGCATCGGCACCCAGCCCCAGGCCCGGTCCGCGACCAGCAGGTGCACCCATCCGCCCTCCTCGCACACCCGGTAGGGCGGGAGCTGCGGCATCCGGGCCAGGGCCAGCGAACGCTTCCAGCCGACCACCCAGAGGCCGCGGCGCAGGTAGTAGCGGACGGCGTGCTGCCAGGCCCAGTGCGCCTCCAGCCGAAAGCCGGGCAGGCCCTCCGCGGCGGCCGCCGCGTACACCTCCTCCAGCGCCCCGGCGGCCAGCCCCCGGCCACGCGCCTCCGGAGTCAAGTAGAGGGAGGAGACGGCGAGTTGGCCGGGCCCCTTGGTCCAGTTGTCCACCGCCACCGTGCCGGCCGCGGCACCGTCCCCGTCCAGCACCCAGTAGCGGCGCCGGTACAGCTCGCCGCCGGGCCACTCCCGGCCGCTCTCCCCCAGCCGCTCGCGCCACCGCCGCTCGACCTCCGGCGCCAGCGCGTCCGGGGCCACCAGCTCCCCGAGCTCACCCTCCACCAGGGACGCCAAGTCCCAGAGCGCGAACCGCCGTTCGTCCCCCTCGGCGACCGCCCGCAGCCGCGGCCCCGCCGCCAGCCGGTCCTGCGCCCGCTCCACCGCCGCATCCCACGACCTCACCACGCCGCCACGATAGCGGGAGCGCGGGCACTTTCCGTAATCCGGCGAACACCGAACGTCAGATCGGGTGCGAATGCCGCCGGGCCGAGGCGCCGACGGATGGTAGGGGAAACCCGACCAGAGGACTCGACCTGACCGTGATGACCAGGCTGACCTGCGGCGATGCAATGAACGGGTGATGAATCGGCACGACTCCCCAGACCGGCGACACGCCGCCGCGTGGTGCGGCGGATGGCTCCTCGCGGCCGGCTGGGCCGGGGCCTTCCCGCTGCTCTCCGGCCTCGGCCCGCACCGCGCCTGGGGCACCTGCGCCGCCGTCGGCTACCTGCTGGCGGCGCTCGCCGCCCTCCTGCCGACGCGCCGGAGCCGGTCGCTGTCCCTCGCCCTCGCCCTCACCGGGGCCGTCGCCGTACCGCTGCTCGCACTGGTGCTGACCGGCCGGGGGCAGAGCGAGGTCGGGGTGATCGAACGCTCCGGGGCCCTGCTGCTGCACACCGGCACGCCGTACCTCGCCGAACCCCGGACAGTGGCCGAGTACACCCCGTACCTGCCGGGGATGGCGCTCCTCGGACTGCCCCGGGCCCTGCTCGACGGGCTGCCGCTCGGCGGTCTTCCACTCGGCGGTCTTCCACTCGGCGGTCTTCCACTCGGCGGTCTTCCACTCGGCGGGCTGCCGCTCGCCCGGGTGGCGGGCGACGCACGGCTCTGGTGCGCGGCCGCGTTCCTCGCCTGCCTGCTGCGCTCCGCGCCCGCCGGGCGACGGACCGCCCTCGCCGCGCCGACCACCCCACCCCTCGGCCCGCGGACCGCCCTCGCCGCGCTGACCGCCTCGCCCGTCGTCGCGCTGCCGCTCTGCGTCAGCGGCGTCGACCTGCCGATGACCGGCCTCTGCTGGCTCGCCCTCACCCTCGCCGCCCGGCGACGCCCCGTCCCCGCCGGACTGGCCCTCGCCGCCGCCTGCTCACTCAAGTGGACGGCCTGGCCGGCCGTCGCCGTGGTCACCGCGCTGCTCGCCGCCACCGCCGGACGGCGCCCCGCCCTGCGCGCCGCCGCCGTCGCGGTGGGCGGCACGGCCCTGCTGGTCCTGCCCGGCGCCCTGCGCTCACCCGGACCGATGCTCGACCAGGTGTTCGCCTTCCCCACCGGCCGCGGCGACCTGCCCACCCCCGCCGCCAGCCCGCTGCCCGGACGACTGCTCGCCGACCTCGGCCCGCCCGGCTGGTACGCCGCCGTCGGCCTGCTGCTGCTCGCCGCACTCGCCCTCGCGGCCTCCCTGCTCACCCACCCGCCCCGGCACGCGGCGGCCGCCGCCGACCGGCTCGCCCTCGGACTCGCCCTGGCCTTCCTGCTCGCCCCCGCCGGGCGCTTCGGCTACCTCGCGCTGCCGCTCCTGCTGGTCCTGCTCGCCCGGCTGCTCCCGCCGGCCCTCCCCGCCCCCTCCGCTCCGACACCGAACCGAGGTCTCACCCGCCCATGGGCAGCACACTCATCGTCACCAACGACTTCCCGCCCCGCCAAGGCGGCATCGAAACCTTCGTCCACGCCCTGGCCACCCGCCTGCCCGACTCCGAGGTCGTGGTCTACACCTCCGCCGAGCCGGGCGCCGATCGGCACGACGCCGCTCTCCCCTTCCCGGTGATCCGCGACCGGGCCCGCACCCTGCTGCCCACCGCCCGGGTCACCCGCCGGGCCGCCGAGATCGCCCGCGCCCACGGCTGCGACCGGGTCTGGTTCGGCGCCGCCGCCCCGCTCGCCGCGATGACCCCCGGCCTGCTCCGCCAGGCCGGGGGCATCCGCCGCACCGTCGCCACCACCCACGGCCACGAGATCTGGTGGGCCCGCACCCCCGGCGCCCGCCGCCTGCTGCGCCGGGTGGGCCGCAGCGTCGACGTCGTCACCTATCTCGGCGAGTACACCCGCGCCCGGATCGCCCCCGCCCTCGGCCCGGACGCCCAACTGGCACGCCTCGTCCCGGGCGTCGACCCGGACCGCTTCCGGCCCGCCCCCGACGGCGCCCGGCGGACCCGGACCGGGCCGGTGGTCCTCTGCGTCGCCCGGCTCGTCCCGCGCAAGGGGCAGGACGTGCTGATCCGCGCCCTGCCCGCGATCCGCCGGGCCGTCCCCGGCACCGTCCTCGTGCTCGTCGGCCAAGGCCCGCACGAGGACCGCCTGCGCGCGCTCGCCCACCGGTGCACCGAACCCGGCAGCGTCGAATTCGCCGGCGGCCTCGACCACGCGGCCACCGCCGCCCACTACGCCGAGGCCGACGTCTTCGCCATGCCCTGCCGCACCCGCCGGGCCGGCCTCGAAGCCGAGGGCCTCGGCATCGTCTACCTCGAAGCGGCCGCCGCCGGCCTCCCCGTCGTCGCCGGCCGCTCCGGCGGCGCCCCCGACACCGTCCTCGACGGCGTCACCGGCACCGTCATCGACGGCCGCGACCCGGCCGACGTGGCCGCCGCCCTCACCCGCCTCCTCCTCGCCCCGGCGGCCGACCGCGCCCGGATGGGCGCCGCCGGCCGCGACTGGGCCACCACCCACTGGTCCTGGACCGCCTCCGCCCACCAGCTCGCCCGCCTCCTCGACCCCACCCGCCCCCTCCCCCGTGCCACCGACGCCACCGACACCCCCGCCGACACCCCCGCCGCCGCCCCGGCAGGCCGAACAGCCGCGCGCGGGAAGTCGGGTGGGCCGACTTCCCGCGCGTGAACCAAACCCGTGCCGCCCCCGGCCGTGTGAGCGAGGCGGAGGGGCGACCGGCACGGGAAGTCGGCGAAGGCGGCTTCCGGCGCCCCCGGCGGGGCTCACGCCGGTCACACCGCCCCCGCGGATCACTCGCGCCACCGGAGTCGGGGGCGACCGGGGCCCGGCACGCCACAGCAGGGTGCGCCGCCAGCGCACGGCGCCCCACGGGCGCACCGGGGCGTGACCTTTTCCATCATATGAATATTGGCCTTCCGTTTTTCAGCCGTCCGAAATTGCGGAAACCCAAGGAGGGAAGCGGAAACCACGAGGGGACGGGCGCCATGATGGAGGTCGAACAATTGCTGACCGACTGCCTCCGGGACGTGCGCGACATTCCCCCGGGAACGGTCCCGGTCGATTCCACGGGCCCCGATTACGAGGCCGCGCGCCACACTTTCCTGACGGCCGGGCTGTCCGCACTGCGCAACGACCCACCGGGGGCCGGCTGGGTCCAGATCAACCTCGCACCGGGCCCGACGGCCTGGCACCGGACGTACCGCGTCATCGCGGACACGGCTCGCGAGCTGATCGCCGCCGACGCGGTGCGGTCCTTCTTCTTCATGCACAAGCCGCCGGGGCTGCGGGTCCGATTCGAGGCCGGCCGGACGGACCTCGCGGCGCTGCGCCGGGAACTGATCCGCCGTTTCCGCGAAGTGGACGGACAATCACGCCCGCCGCTGTGCGGGAGGTACGAGCCGGAGGCGTATCTCTTCGGCGGTCCGTCATCAATGCGATACGTGCACGACCTGTTCACGGTGGATTCCCTGGCCTGGCTCGATCACCACGACACCCTCGCGACGGCGGGCCGGCCGGAGCTGGTCGCGGACTGGCGGCTGTCCCTGTACCTCCTCGGTGAACTCCTCGGCGGCCTGGGCATCGTCGGCTGGGAGCACCGCGGGGTCTGGCAGGTGGTGCGGGACGACACCGGGCGCCGGCTGGGCACCGACCCGGACGACGACGCCCGGCGTGCCGCCGCCGGCATCCTCGCGGCCTGGCGGGCCGGAGGTCCGGGCCTGCTCGCCCCGGTGGCGCCGCAGCGGCGGGCGGCGGTCGAGGCGCACGGGGACGCCGTGCGCCGGGCCGCCGAGTCCTGGCGCACCGGGTACTTCGAGTCCGGTGACGCCGTGATCGGCCCGCGCCGTGCCGCTGCGTACCACGTGATCTTCCACTGGAACCGGGGGCGGCTCTCCCTGGCCCGACAGAGCCTGCTGACCCACGCGCTCACCGGTGACGGAGGGTTCTGACATGCACGAGGACGACGGGTGCGAGGACCAGGTCCTGGGCGGCACGGCACTGCTCCGGGTGGCCGGCATGCCCTTGGACGCGTGGGCCGCGGCAGGCAACCCGGAGCTGTTCGCCCAGGTCGCCGACCACGCCCGGCAGGACGAACGGCGAGCCGGGCACGCCCGCGGGCTGGCCGAGCGGCTGGGCGCCGTCGTCGTGCCGCACCACGACCTCACGCCCGCCGACCGCCGCGCCGTGCTGGCCCTGCGCCGCCGGCTGCACTCCGGCGCCGTACCGGGCCCGGCCGACCGCCGGCTGCTGGAGCGGTTGCCCGCCGCCCGCGGCCTCGTCGCGGACGCCGAACGGCTGTCCGCCGAAGGCGAGTCGGCGGCCGTCGCCCTGCGGCGACTGGAGTGTGCGGTGGTGGCCGAACGCGAGCGCGTGGGCGCGCTGGGCTGGTCCCTGGTGTGCGCGTCCCCGGTCATGCGGGCCTTCCTGGACGAGGCGGAGCCCGATGCCGCCGCGGACGTGTCCGGGCGGCTGGCCGCCGGCGAGTCCTGGAGCGGGAAGCGGCTGCGCAAGCGGGGGGCGTACGTGTGGCGGGCCCTCGGCCGGGCCGCGGCGAAGACCACCCCGCGCGGCTGGGTCGGCCAGGTCACCCTGCTGCCGGTCACCCCGACGGGCGACAACGGTGAGGAGGCGGGCGGCGCCCTGCCGCGGCTCGTCCCACCCGGCGCGGCCCTCGGTGAGGTGGCGGCCGAGGCCGTGGAGAACCTCCACGTGGTGCGGGCCCGGCTCGGCACCCTGGACCTGCGAACGGCGGACCCGACCACGATGCTGGCCCTGGCACCGCTGCACTTCCTTCAGCCGGCGGGCACCGACCCCGGCGCCGGTGTCCTGCGCTGCTGGGCGATCGACCCGCGCGATCGCGGCCGGATGCGGCAGGTCGCCCTGCGTCGGATCCGCCTCCTGGAGGGCGTGTTGGCCGAACTGGCCGACGGCCCGCGCCCGTTGGGCGATATCGAAGCGGCTCTGCTGGGCACGGCGGCGGCCGGTGCGGTGGCGACCGGTGCGGCGGCTCCCGGTCTCGCGGTGCTGCGCGGCTTCCTCGCCCACCTGCTCGGACTCGGCGTGCTCCAGGCCTGCGCGGCCCCTCGCCGCCGTGCCACGGGCTGGCTCGCCGCCGAGGACGTCCGCGAACGCGGCACCCTTCCGCGCCCGGTACCGGTACCGGTACCGGTACCGGGCGACGATGCCGCCATACCCGTGCCCGCACCGGGCCTCCAGACCACCGGCACCAGCGACACCACCGCCCCCGCCGACGGCTCCCGCCCGTGGTTCACCGATTCCTACCGCACCATCGCCTCCGCCGTCCCCGGAGCGGCCGCCCGCCAGGTGCAGCGGGGCCTCGGCACCGCCGCCCGCGTGGCGTGGCTGCGGGAAGCCGACCGGCTCGCGGCGCCGGACGCGCACCGGCTGCCAGCAGAGCTGGCGCAGCTCACCGAACGGCCTTGTCCGCTCGGCGAGATCCTCGCGCGCCAGCTGCCCGAGGGCGACTACCCGCCGCCGCAGACCCTGCGCCGACCCGCGGGCTGGCACCCCGCCCGGACCCCCGGCTCCGGCTACGCCGGGCTGCTGGCCCACCTGTCCGCCCGGGCCGGCGCCGGGCAGGTGGACCTGGACGACGACCTGCTGGACACCCTCGGGGCGCCCCCGGCCCGGACGGCACTGCCGTCCTGGCCCCTGGACTGCCTGCTGCGTCCGCTGCCGGGCCCCGGACCGGTCGCGGTACTGGAGACCGCCTCGCCGGCGGGCGTGCTGGACGCCCGGTTCGCCGACGCGCTCCACACCCTGTACGGCGCCTACGACAACCTCCGGGGCTACCGGGCCTACCTCGCGGCCGTGGAGCGGCTGTCCGGGGCGCGCTTCGTCGAGCTGCTGGTTCCGCCGCTGGCCGAACGCGCCGCCAACGCCGTACGGCGGCCCGTCATCACCGGCTGGTGGACGGGCGATCCCGATCCCGTGCCGTACCAGGGGCCGGCCGGCCTGACGGCCCGGTACCTGCCGTTGGACCGCATCACCCTGCGACGTGCCGGCCCGCAGATCATCGCCGAGGCCGACGGGTGCCGACTGCTGCCCGTCCACCACGCCACCCGCACGCCCCTGCCCCCGTACGACGTCCTGGTCCGACTGCTGCTGGCCGCCGGCCACCCGGCGGGCTCGCGCGTGATCCGCCTGGACGGCCTGGCCGAGGCGTTCCCCGGCACGGACCGCGTGCCCCGGGTGACCGTCGGTGGCGGCACCCTGGTGATCAGCCCCGCGGTCTGGCGCGTGCCAGCGGCCCTGTTGTGGCGGCCCGGCGCCGACGACCTGACCAAGGTGCGCGCCCTCACCGGCCTCGCGCGCTCCGCCGGGCTGCCGCGCTTCGCGTTCGTGCGGGCCGTGCCCCAGGTGAAACCGGTGCCCGTGGACTTCGAGGCGCTGACCGCCGTCCCCCTGCTGGAGCGGATCCGCGCCCGCCACCCCGGCGCGGACCTGCTGGTCGAGGAGATGCTCCCCGCCCCGGGCGGCCTGCTGCTCCACGACCCCGTGCACGGCGGCGCCGCCGTCGCCGCCCAACTGCTGCTCCGACTTCCGTACGACCAGGGCATCGAGGAACTCGCGGTGCTCGCCACCGCCGCGCTGCGCGGCGAAACCGACGTCCCCGGGACGCCCGCATCCAGCGGGCGGGCCACCGGGGCGGCCCACACCGGTCACCACTCCTGAAGGAGGAGAACCATGCCCGACATCACGACCCTCACCGACCTCGACGCCCTGATCGGCGACCTGGACGCGCGCATCACCGAGACCACCCTGCCGACCCCCGAGGCCAGCAGCGGGGGCTGCAGCGGCGTCTGCACCGTCCTGATCTGCGACACGGTGCTGCTCTGTAGCGGCGTCTTCTGCTGATCTCCCGTCAGGCCGTCCGAGGGCACGCCCTCGGACGGCCCACCCGGACAGCGGCCTCTGACGGCCGCCGCCACCGGCGCTCCGCCCGGCCCGTCACGGCCACAAGGGCGGGGCGCCGACCCGTCGTTCCCGAGGAGCCAGCGTGCCGCAGCACACCGAGAGCACCAAGAACACCGCGGACACCGAGGACACCGGCACCGCCCTCACCGGACTCGCCGCCCGGCTCCTCGACGCCTGGTCCGCCCGGCCCCGCGAGGGCCTGGCGGGCGCCGAGCCGCCCTCCGATCCGGGCGTCCCCGTCCTGGCCTCCCTGGTGCACGCCGCCGGAGAGCCGGAGACCGAGCGGTCCGCGGCCCGTGCCGTGGCCGTGTGGGCCCGCACCGCCGGTCGGGGGCCGGGCCACTGCGGGCTGTACGACGGCGGACTCGCCGGAACGCTGGTGGGTCTGCAGCTGGGCGCCCGGGTGCACCCGGCCCTGAACCCGGTCGCCGACCGGCTCCGCGACCACCTGGTCCGCACCGCGCCGGCCCTCGGCTGGCGACGCGAGCAAGTCGCCTTCCCGGACTACGACCTCATCGTCGGCCCCTCCGGCACCCTGCTCGCCCTGAGCACGGGCACCCGCCCAACGCCGGCCGAACTCGGCCCGTTCGCCGACCACCTGACCCTGCTGTGCGACACCGACGAACTACCCCGACTGCGGACGGGGCAGTACGCCGGCCACCCGCACCTGGGCTGGCTCGACGGACGGATCAACACCGGCATGGGCCACGGCACCGCAGGAGTCGTCACCGCGCTCACCGCGGCGGTGCGTCACCTCGGCCCGCACCCCGACCTGACCCCCGACCTGGCACCCGACCTGGCACCCGCGCTGGCACCCGCGCTGCGCCGCGCGACCCGGTGGCTGATGCGGCAGTCCTTCGACGACGCCCGCTCCATCCACACCTGGGACGGCGCCGGACTCGACGGCCCACCGCCCACCGGACCGCGCGCCCGCCAGGCCTGGTGCTACGGCACGCCCGGAGTGTCCTGGGCGCTGTGGGACGCGGCGGACGCGCTGGGCGACCGGGAGGCGGCCGCCTGGGCCGCGGCGGCCTTCACCACGCTCGCCGAGCGGTACGACGAGCGTTTCCACCTCTTCGGCGACCGCCCGGCCGACCTGCTGGCCCTCTGCCACGGGGCCTCGGGCGTGCTGGTGGTGGCCGACGCCTTCGCCCGGCACGCCGGCCTGCCCGCCGCGGCCACGCTGAAAGCCCGTCTGCTCGCCCACCTCAGGGCCCGCCTGCCCGAGCTGGAGGCCCTCGGCGCGGAAGGGATGGGGCTGCTCGGGGGAGCCGCAGGCCCGCTGTGCGCCCTGCTCACCGCGGGCCACGGCGCCTCACGGGCCTGGCTGCCCTGCCTCGGTCTGCGCTGAGCCACCGACGCCTGTTGTCGGACCCGAGCCTGTTGTCGGACCCGCCCTACGCCTCCCGGAGGTGGGCCAGGACGGCGAGGACGCGGCGGTTGCCTTCGGTGGGGTCGAGGTCGAGCTTCATGAAGATGTTGCCGCAGTGCTTGACCACCGAGGCCTCGGTGATGGTGAGCCGGGTGGCGATGGCCTGGTTGTTGAGGCCTTCGGCCATGAGGGCGAGGACTTCGCGTTCACGGGGGGTGAGGCGGGTGAGGGGCGGTCGGCGGACTGCTGGCGGAGCAGGACGCGGACCACGTCCGGGTCGATGACGGTCTCGCCGGCGGCGACCCGGCGGAGGGCGTCGAGGAAGTCGGCGACGTCGCCGACGCGGTCCTTCAGGAGGTAGCCGAGGCCGGCGGGTTGGGCGCCGGCGGCGGCGAGCAGGCGGGTGGCGTACGGGGTGGCGACGTACTGGGAGAGCACCAGGACGGGCAGGCCCGGGTGGCGTTCGCGCAGGTCGAGGGCGGCGCGCAGGCCCTCGTCGGAGAAGTCGGGCGGCATCCGGACGTCGGTGATGACGGCGTCGGGCCGTTCGGTGTCGACGGCGGCGGCGAGGGCGCGGGCGTCGCCGACGGCGGCGGTCACCCGGTGGCCGCCGAGGGTGAGGAGTTCGACGAGCCCGGCCCGCAGCAGGACGGCGTCCTCGGCGATCACGATCCGGAGCACGGGACCTCCAGCCGCAGCGTGGTCGGGCCGCCCGTCGGGCTGGTCACCATGAGCCGTCCTTTCAGGAGTGCCACCCGGTCGGCGAGTCCGCGCAGTCCGGCCCCGGCGGCCGGGTCGGCCCCGCCGTGGCCGTCGTCGGTCACCTGGACCACCAGGCGGCCGTCGGCGACGCGCCCGCTGACGGTGATCGTGGTGGCGCCGCTGTGCTTGGCGGCGTTGGTGAGCGCCTCGGTGACGGTGAAGTAGGCGGTCGTCTCGACGGGGGCGGCCAGCCGGCCGGGGAGGTCGAAATCGGACCGGACCGGGATGGGGTGGCGCAGCGCGACCTCGGCGACGGCGGCGGCGAGGCCGTGGTCGGTGAGCACCTGGGGGTGGATGCCGCGGACCAGGCCGCGCAGTTGTTCCAGGGCCTGCCGGGCTTCGCCGCGGGCCCGGGCGACCAGGGCGGTGGCCCGGTCGCCGGACTGGGCGCTGCCGTCGCGCAGCGCGTGGTCGGCGAGGCCGAGGGTCATGCTCAGTGCGACGAGCTGCTGTTGGGCGCCGTCGTGCAGGTCGCGTTCGATGCGGCGGCGTTCGGCTTCGAAGGCGTCGGCGAGCCGGGCCCGGGAGCGGGTGAGTTCGAGGACCTGTCGGCCGGTGTCCTCGTCGCGGGGGCCGAGCAGGAGGCGGGCGAGGGCCACCTGGGCGGTGGTCAGCAGGGCGCCGGCGTAGGCGCAGAGGAGGAGCCCGGCGAGCCCGGCGGCGGTGAACGGCAGGGCGGCGAGCGGCCCGGACACCGCCCGGCCGGGGATGATCATGACGGTTTCGGGGGCCAGCGCCCAGACGATCACCGGGGAGGCGACCAGGGCGCCGGAGAACAGCAGCACGGCGGTGAAGCCGAGCGTGGCGGCGGCGAGGGCGGTCGCGGTGAGCGCGGTGTGGGCGAGTTCGCGCCAGGTGGCGCGCTCGCGCAGGCGGGTCCGCAGCCGGGCGCGGCGGCCGACGCCGGGCAGCGGGCGGTGCGGGTCGGACAGCGGCACCGGTTCGACCAGCCGCAGCCGTCGGCGTTCGAGGGTGGCGGCGGGGATGCCCGCGAGGGCCAGGGCGAGGAGCACCGGCAGCCCGACACCGACCACGGACAGCCCCAGGCCGAGCACCAGCAGCACCGTCAGGACGGCGAGCAGCAGCGGGCCGAGCAGCGCGCCGCCGAGCAGGTACGCCCAGCAGCGCGGCACCCACGGGGTGACGGGGAAGCGCAGCGGGTGGGCTCGCAGCGCGGCCCAGACGGCCGTCGGCTGCTGCTCCTCCTCGTTCACCCGGTCACTCTAACGAACCCTCTGACCAGGCCCCGGGGCGTCAGTCGTGGAGGCGGCGGAGCCGGCCGGGCGGGGTGCGGGCCGGGGACGGGTCAGGGCGACGGCGGCGATCACCAGGACGCCGCCGGCCAGGGCGTTCCAACCGACGGGTTCGGCGAGGAAGGCCGCGCCGAGGGCGGTGGACCACAGCGGCATGACGTAGGTCACGGCGGAGGCCACCGCGGTACCGGCCGTGCGGACCAGCCCGAGGTTGAGCAGGTACGCGAGGCCGGTGCCGGCCGCGCCCAGCACCAGCAGGGCGCCGGCCGCGCCCGCGCCCGGCCAGTGCGGGGCGCCCGCGGCGAACGGCGCGACGGCGGCCAGCTCGGCGGTGGCGCAGGCGATCTGGACGGCTGAGAGGGTGACCACCGACTCCGGCCGACCGGAGAGGAAGCGGCGCAGGTAGGCGAAGCCCGCGCCGTAGCAGCAGGCGGCGGCCAGGCAGGCGAGGCCGCCGACGGCCTCGCCGGAGCCGATGCCGCGCCAGACCCCGAGGACGGTGAGCACGCCGACGAAGCCGAGGGCGAGTCCGGAGAGCCGGCGGGCGCCGGGGCGGCGCTCCTCGGCGACGGCGAGGACGGCGAACAGCAGGGTGAACAGCGGGGTGGTCGCGTTCATCACCCCGGCGAGGACGGAGCTGACCCGGGTCTCGCCGAACGAGAACAGCGTGAACGGCACGGTGTTGAGGAGCACCGCGACCACGGCGGAGTGCCCCCAGAGCGCACGGTCGCGGGTGACGCGTTCGCGGCGCAGCACGAGGATCGTCCACAGCGTGGCCGCGCCGAGGGCGGAGCGCCACAGCGCCACCCACAGCGGCGGCACCCCCGCCTCCACCGCCACCTTGATCAGCGCGAAGCTCGCGCCCCAGATCGCCGACAGCGTCACGAAGCCCGGCAACCAGCGCCGCACCCGAACCACCTCCACCTTCGTCCCGTTGGTTCCGTCTCGGGTGCCGTCTCGGGTGCCGTCTCGGGTGCCGTCTCCGGTGCCGCCCTGGGCTCCACCTCGGGCTCCACCTCGGGCTCCACCTCGGGCTCCACCTCGGGCTCCACCTCGGTTCCGTCTGGACAGAGGGTGTCCCGGCAACGGAGCATGAGTCCAACAAGTGGCAGTGCCGGATGGATGAGGAAGTCTCATGGCCTCGGAGGTCAACCTGGCCCAGCTGAGGGCGCTGGTCGCGGTCGCCGACACCGGCGGGTTCGGCGCGGCCGCCGACGAACTGGGCATCAGCCAGTCCGCCGTCTCGCACGCCGTCGCCGCGCTGGAGCGGGCCCTCGGCGCGCCCGTCCTGCTGCGCGGCACCCCGGCCCGGCCGACGCCCCTGGGCGAGCAGGTCCTCCCGCACGCCCGCACCGCCGTCGCCTCCGCCGCCGCCGTACGCGCCATCGCCACCCGGCACTCCGGCGGCCCCGTCGGCACCGTCCGGCTCGCCGCGCCGACCACCGTCTGCCAGGCGCTGCTACCCGGACTGCTCCGGGACTGGAAGGCCGCCTACCCGCAGGTCACCGTCCGGGTCTTCGAGGGCGAGGACGACGAACTCGCCACCTGGCTGGAGGCGGGCACCGTCGACGCCGCCGTCCTGGTCGACGCCGGGCCGCTCCCGCCCGGGGCGGTCGCGCTCGGGGCCGACTCCATGCACGCGCTGCTGCGCCGCGACCACCCGCTCGCCGGGCAGGAGACCATCCACGTCGCCGACCTGGAGGACGACGACTTCCTGCTCTCCGAGGGCGGCTGCGAACGCCACATCCGCGAGGCCTTCCGCCGGGCCGGCACCCGCTTCACCCCCCGGCACCGCATCCGCGACCTCAACACGCTCATCGGCATGGTGCACGCGGGCGTCGGGGTCTCGGTGATGCCCGCGCTGGCGCTGACCATGCTCCCGGCCGACTGCGTGCTCGTCCCGATCCGGCCGGCCGTCCACCGCACGCTCACGCTCACCGGGCCGACCAGCCGGCCGTGGTCGCCGGCGGTCGGCGGGCTGCTGGCGGCGGTGGGCGCCGCGCAGGGGGCGGGGGCCGGGGTCCGCATGGCGGCGCGCGCCTGACGGGGAGCCTGTCCGGCGTCCGGTCGACGGCGGGCGGCGGGCGGCGGGCGGCGGGCGGCGAGCGGCGAGCGGCGAGCGGCGAGCGGCGAGCGGCACACTCCGGCTTGACCTTTTCGGGGTTGACCATCTTTCCCCGACAGGTCTATACCAGTGACAGCTTTCGGCAACTACCCCCATCCGGAGGCCCGTTCGGTCTGCGCGCCACCCCCACCTCCGGCGCGAGCAGCCCCTCCCCCACCGTCGCCCCCCCGCCTGGAAAGGCCCTCGATGGAACGCGTTCTTCCCCCACACCCCGCCCCCCGGAACCCGCGCCGCCGCCCGCGCCGGGCCGCCGTCGCCGTGGCCGGGGTGCTCGGCCTGGTCGCCGGCGGTGTCGCCGCGCTGGCGGGCACCGGCTCCGCCGCCGCCGACACCACCACCGGCCTCGGCAGCAACTGGTACGCCTCGGCGCCCTACCTGATGCCCGAGGACAACAGCCCGCCGGACGCCGCCGCGGTGATGGACGCCACCGGGCAGAAGGCCTTCCAGCTGGCGTTCATCCTGGCCCAGGGCAGCAGCTGTTCGCCGGCCTGGGGCGGCACCTCCTCGATCGACACCGACACCACCATGCCCGGCGTCATCCAGACCGTCCGCGGCAAGGGCGGGGACGTCTCGGTCTCGGTCGGCGGGTACGGCGGCACCAAGCTCGGCCAGGTCTGCGGCACCCCGGAGGCGACCGCCGCCGGGTACCAGAAGGTGATCACCAAGTACCAGTTGAAGGCGATCGACTTCGACCTGGAGGAACCGGAGTACGAGAACACCGCGGCGATCCACAACGAGATCGGCGCCGCCCGGATCCTCCAGCAGAACAACCCCGGCCTCTACATCTCGATCACCACCGCCGGGACCAACGCGGGGACCGGCTGGTTCGGCACGCAGATGCTGAACGAGGCCAAGTCGGAGGGCTTCACGCCGAACAACTACTCGATCATGCCGTTCGACGGCGGGTTCAACGGCGCGGCCGCGCAGACCGACGCGCTGGTGAAGTTCAACCAGATCCTGCAGACCACCTTCGGCTGGTCCGAGGCGACGGCCTACGCCCACGAGGGCGTGTCGATGATGAACGGCCGCACCGACGCCGCCGAGTACTTCCGGCAGGCGGACTTCCAGGCCGTGCTGGACTTCGCCACCGCGCACAACCTGGCCCGGTACACCTACTGGTCGGTCAACCGGGACCGGCAGTGCACGGGCCCGGTGGACCCGGGGCTGTCCGGCTCCTGCTCCAGCGTGGCGCAGAACGACTGGGACTTCACCAAGTACACCGTGAAGTTCGCCGGGGCGACGCCGCCCACCACGCCTCCGACCACCCCGCCCACCACCCCGCCGACGACTCCCCCGACCACCCCCGGGGCCTGCGCCGACCCGGCGTGGAGCGCGAGCACCGCCTACACCAACGGCAGCAAGGTCTCGTACGGCGGCCACGAGTACCACGCCAAGTGGTGGACGCTGAACGAGGTGCCGAGCGCCAGCGGCCAGTGGGGCGTCTGGGGCGACGACGGGCCCTGCTGACGGACCGGAGGAAGGGGGCCCGG
Organism: Kitasatospora sp. NPDC086801; assembly: GCF_044745805.1. NCBI lineage: Bacteria > Bacillati > Actinomycetota > Actinomycetes > Kitasatosporales > Streptomycetaceae > Kitasatospora > Kitasatospora sp. NPDC086801. The sequence continues at coordinate 12,799 of NZ_JBIVAX010000008.1, read as the reverse complement.
GGGCGCGGTGCCGGTGCGCACCCCCGGGCTCCGTTGCGTCAGTCGGCGTCCGTGATCAGTCGGCGTCCGTGAACCGCTCCCGCAGTTCGGCCAGCACCTGCGCCGCCTCCGGGAGGCCGGCGGCCTCGCAGTGCGAGATGGCGGCGGTCAGCCGGGCGACGGCCGCACCGGTGCGGCCGAGGTCGGCGCCCTCGATCAGCGCGGCCAGCCGGACGGCCTCGGCCCGGGACGCCCCGGCCCGCTCGTCGCCGCCCTCGTAGACCGCGATCGCCCGCTCGACCTCGGCCAACGCCTCCTCGTAGCGCTCGGCCATGGCCAGGCAGCGCGCCCGCTCGTAGTGCGAACCGCCGCGCAGGTACCAGGGGTTGTACTCCTGACCGGCCTGCTCGGCATGCTCCCCGGCGGCGTCCGCCTCGGCCAGCCGGGCCAGCGCCGACGCCAGCCCCTCCGGGCCCTCGGCGTGCATGGTCAGCCGGGCGAACTCGCGCAGCGTCGCCGCCAGTTGGTCCACCTGGGGAGCCTGGGCGTGGGCCGCGAGCGCGCGGTCGATGGCGGCCTTCGCGGCCTCCCAGCGGTCCGCCCGGGCCAGCGCCAGCGAGGCCTCGCAGGCGACCATGGTGTGGGTGTCCTGCTCCTCCCAGCCGGCGACGACGTCGGCCAGCCGCAGGTACTCCTCGGCGGCGTCCCGGTGCTCGTCCAGCTCGGTGAGGCCCCGGGCGAGGTCCAGCCGGGCCTGCGCGAGCATCCGCGCGTCCAGCTCGGACGCGGCGGCGTCCAGCAGCACCGACTCCAGCACCGCGACGGCGTCGGCCGTGCGGTCGGCGGCGCGCAGCACATCGGCCAGCTGGAGGCGGGCCTGGGCGGCGTCCTCGGCCGCCTCCCGGCCCTTGCGGTCGAAGCGCGCGGCCGCCTCGGTGAGCGCCCGGACCGCGCCGCCGCGGTCGCCGGCCCCCATCGCCGCGTGGCCGAGCATCAGGTAGGTCGGCGCGTACGGGTAGGAGTCGTCGCCCCAGCGGGCGGCCTCGGCGAGCGCCCGGTGGAACGCCTCGACGGCCTCCGCGGGTGCGCCGCTCTGCAGCAGCACCTGGCCCAGCAGGCCGAGCACCCGCGGGGTGTGCCAGGGCAGTTCGGCCGTGTCCAACTCGCCGAGCACCTCGCGCAGTTCGGTGGTGGCCTCGGCCAGCCGGCCCTGCCGGGCGGCCGCGTCGGCCCGGTACTGGCGGGAGGTGGCGGCGCGGCGGGTGGAGCCCAGCTCCACGGCGGTGCGGTGGTAGCCGCCGGCCGCCGTCTCGAAGCGCTCGACGGCCTCGGCGGGCGGCTCGGGCAGCGCCTCGACCAGGTCGTGGTGGGCGGCGTAGGCGCGGACCTGCCACACGATCAGGTAGTCGTCGTCGGCCATCGCACCGGCGGCCCGCAGTTCCTCGGCCCGGCGCAGCACCTCGTCGAGCGCCGACCAGTCGGCCACCGCGCCCTCGACGTCGCCGAGTTCCACGATCAGCGCGCGGGCCCGGGCCATCAGGGCCTGGCCGGGCAGCCCGGCCTGCTCGAACAGCTCGGCGGCGGCCAGCAGCCCGGCCCGGCCCTCGGCGTGCTCGTCCCGCTCCAGCGACTGGTGGGCCCGCTGCTCGGCGAGTTCGGCGCGCAGCCGCGCGGGGCTGCCGACCTCGGTGCCCTCGGGGTGGGTGAAGCCGTCGGCGGCGGCGCGTTCGGCGATCCGCCGCCAGAGCCGGTCGGCGTCCGGGTGCCCGACGAGCTCCAGCTCGCGGGCCCGGACCACCAGGGCGGTGAAGTCCTCCGGCTCCGGCTCGACGGCCCGGCGCGGCGCGGGCGCGAGGGCCGGGGCAGCGGCCAGCTCGGGCGCGGCGGCGGCGCGCACGCCGAGGGCCAGCGGCTCGGCCAGCAGCGGCTCGCGGGCCAACCGGGCGCGCCGGTCGGCGCCGACCGCGTCGGTGCCGTTGCGGGCGTCGAAGCGGGCGGCGAGCGCGTCGGCCTCGGCGCGCACGTGGGCGAGCAGGGTGTCCGCCGTCCAGGAGGTGCCGGGCGGGCCGCTGACCGCGAGCCCGCCGTGGCCGCCCCGGGCCAGGACGGCGAGCAGCACCTCGACGCCGGTGAGGAAGGACAGCAGCGCGGACGGCTCGCCAGCCACCGCGAACAGGTCGCGGTTCTCGGCGAGCAGTTCCAGGCCGCGCGGCTCGTTGCCGGACAGCGCGCAGAACTCGACGTGCCGGCCGACGGCGTGCATCATCGAGGCCTTGCCGCGCGCGGCGCGGTAGCCGGTCAGGTGGCTGGAGCGGGCCTCGTCCAGGCGGCCCTGGCGCAGCAGCGGGAGCAGGGCGGCGGCCTGGCTGAGGGCGGGCTCCTGCTCGCAGCTGCTCCGGCCGTCGAGGACCGGCTGCAGGACGTCCAGCGCCCGGGCGTCGTCGCCGGCGTCCACGAAGTGCTCGGCGCGCGCCCGGGTCTCGCAGGCGTGGCAGTCGCTCAGCTCGGAGCGCGGGCGGGCCGTCCACAGCTCGTAGGCGTCCTGGCGGCCGGTGCCGGTCTGCGCGGCCAGGTGGTAGCGCTGGGCGTAGTACGGCTGGAGGTCGAAGTCGGCCGCCCGGTAGCGGTCGCGCAGTTCGGTGTGCCAGCGCCGCAGGGCCGTCAGCGGCACGTCCGGGTTGTCCAGGAGCGCGCCGGCCACCCATTTGAAGCGCCAGAACACCTGCTGGCGGGCCCACTCGCCGAAGCCGTCCGGGTCGGTGTCCCAGAGCTTGAGGACGCGGGCGAAGGCCACCGGGGTCTTGCTGCGCTCGCCGTCGTACTCGTACGCCTCCATCAGCTCCAGCAGGGCCATCGAGCGCACCCCGGTGTCGTCGAACTGCTCGGCCGCGTCGACGAGTTCCTCGGCCGCGACGGTCCGCTGGCGGCCGTACGGGCGGGCGTCGTTCTCGCGCAGCGCGGCCATCACCGCGTCGGGGGTGTCCAGCATCAGGCCTCCTTCGGATCGGTGCGGTCCGGGCCGGCCGACTCGTGGCCGAGCATGGCGTGGTCGAGCAGGCTGATGAACGAGCGGTTGAGCAGGGCGCTCTCGCTGGCCTTGAGCGGGCGGCGGGTCATCAGCACGGCCTGGCCGTACAGCGCCTCGACGGCGGTGACGGCCAGCTCGCGGTTGGTGACCGTCGCGGCCCGGCGCACCAGCGGGTTGAGGTGGTTGAGCACCAGCTGGGCGCGGGGCGCCTCGGCGCGCAGCGAGCCCAGGATGTCCGCCCACAGGCCGTCGGCCTCCTCGGCGAGCTGGGCGCGGCTGCGCTCGTGCCGGGCCTCCCGGTTGTCCAGCAGCAGCGCGGGCGCGTTGGTCGGGTGGAAGCTGCGCAGGGCGACGTCGCAGTCGAAGCGGCCGACCACCTCGCGGGCGACGGCGAGGAAGGCGTTCGCGGCGAGCTCGGCGGCCGGGTCGACGGTGTCCAGGTGCGCGGTGACGGTGCCCGGGTCGAGGTCGGAGACCGAGACGCCGGGGCGGATCTCGGGCAGCCGGTGCACCAGGTCGCGGTCGTAGGTGTAGCCGCCGTTGACCACGCCGAGGCCGGCGGCGCCGGCGATCGGGGCGACCTGGCGGAACTCCTCGACGGTGCGGGTGACCAGCACCACCGGGTGGCTGCGGGTGAACTCGTCCAGGGTGACGTTGCCGTCGGTGGTCTCGAACGGCAGCCACGGCAGCATCATCCGCAGCAACTCGTCGTCGTAACGGGCGAGTTCCTTGACGGCCAGGTGGTGCACGGACAGGAAGCGGTGCAGCAGCGCCGGATCGCTCGCGGACAGGCCGGTCAGCCAGTCACGGATCCGGACGCCCAGCGCGTCGCGGACGGCGGCCAGCGTCTCGTCCGCGTACAGGCCCTCGCGGGAGGCGGTCGGGCGCAGGCCGTCGGTGTCCACCACGCAGCGGACGAAGAACGCCCAGTCCGGCAGCAGTTCGGCGGCCTGGTCGGACAGCAGCATGCCCTTGAGGTGCACCCGGTGGCCCGAACGGCGGGACGGCGGGGCCGCGTCCGGCAGCACGTAGGCGACCCCGCGCAGCCCGACCAGCGGGAGGTCCAGGTCGATGGTGTCGAGCGGGGCGAAGTCGAAGGCGGCGCGGCAGTACTCGGTCAGCGCGTCGCGCCGGGCCAGCGGCGAGCCGTGCCGCTCGGCCCACGGCGGGGTGCGGTTCACCCGGTGCTCGGTGCCGTTCGCGTCCACCACCGTGACGTCGTGGCGCAGCAGGCTGCCGAAGTCCCGGGCCAGCGCGAGGACACGGCCCGACCGCGTCCACTCGACGGCGTCGGCGCGGGGGACCAGCGTCACGGTGGTGCCCGGCTCCGGCTTCGCCGCGGCGGGCAGGGTGCGGATCGTGTAGCGGCCGTCGGAGCCGCCGCGCCACTCGATCACCGGCGCGTCCGGGGTGGCGGCGGAGCGGGTCACCACGGTGATCTCGTCGGCGACCACGAAGCAGGCCAGCAGGCCGATGCCGAACTGGCCGATGAAGTCGCCGCGGGCCTGGGCCAGCCCCGCGCCGTCCAGCCGGCCGTCCGCGTCGCGCTTCGAACTGCGGCCGATGGTGGCGAGGAAGGTGTGGACGTCCGCCTCGGTCAGGCCGACGCCGGTGTCGGTGACGCTCAGCTCGTCGTCGGCGCGCACGACGATCCGGGCCGGCGCCTGCGGGTCGAGGGCGCGGCGGGCGGAGATGGCGTCCACCGCGTTCTGCAACAGCTCGCGCAGGTACACCCGCGGGCTGGAGTAGAGGTGGTGGGAGAGCAGGTCCACCAGGCCGCGCAGGTCCACCTGGAAGGTGTGCGCGCTCGCCGCGTTGTCGGGCGTCGGGTTCTCGGATGGGGACACCGGGGGCTCTTTCGATCGCGGGGCGGGTGACGGAGGTTCTGGGGGGCCGGGGCGTCAGTACGCGCAGCGGTCCCGGTGGGAGGCGAACGCCTTGAGCGGATCACCGGACAGGAAGTGCCAGGGCGACTCGGTGACGGCGCCGTCCAAGGCCTCGAACAGCAGGCGCGCGGTCTTGCGCTGGCCGGCCAGCGAGAAGGCCATCGCGAAGGCGTTGAAGGAACCCTGCCAGCCGCGGACCGGCGTGAAATCCGGGTGCAGCACGGAGCGGAAGGCCGCCTCCTGCAAGTCGGCCACCACCTCCGCACTGGCCAGGTAGGCGCGGTCCTCACCGTCCGGGAGGTCCAGCCAGCGCTCCAGGTGCGCCAGCACGACCAGCTCGCCGAGCTGGCTGCCCTCCGGCGCCGCGAGCATCGAGGACCGGGCGAAGGCGTGCATCTCCTCGTGCGAGCCGCCCCACTTGGCGCACAGCTGCTGGAGGCGCTGGCGGTGCGAGGCCGGATGCCCGGGAGCACGGCGCACGGCGGCCTCGAAGCGGCAGGTCGCGACCTCCGCCGGGAGCGAGGCGCCGCGGGCGCTGATCTGCAGGAAGTACCAGGGGGCGAGCCAGGACGGCTCGCGCTCGGCAACCTCCAGCAGCTGCTCCTCGGCGACGTCCAGCCGCTCGTGGAACACCTTCCACTGCTTCTCGGACACGTGCTTCGCCCGGGCACCCGTCCGGGCCTCCCAGGCCCAGGTGACGTGCCGGGCACCGGACAGCAGCAGCGCCGACGTGTCCTCGGGCCGGTCGGCGAGGGCCCGGGCCGTCCACTCCTCGACCCGGGGCACCTCGGCGATCGCGCCGACCCGCCCGGTCAGATCGGCGCCGTCCCCGACGGCGGCCAGCGCGGGGCCCAGGGCCGCCCAGTCACCGGCGGCGGCCTGGCCGAGCATCAGGCGCAGCGACTCGTCCCCGAGCGCCGGATCCAGCCGCGGCGCCGCAACGGCCGCCACGGGCGCGGACCCGACGGCCCGTCGCACCCTCCCGCGCCAGCCCGCCCCGCTCTGCGCGGCCTCCTCGCCGGAGCGGCGTCGGAACAGCGGCATGTGTGGCCCCCTCGAATATCATCGGCATCTTTCGCATGGCCGCACGACGGCCACCCCAGATGAGTAGATATCACGGCCGACCGACATCCGTTTCCCCAGCCCAGGGGCGGTCCCGGTCCGGCCCACCCGGGGACCGCCCCACGGCCCGCCGACCGGGGCGAACGGCCGGGGCCGACGGCCGGGGTGAGGGCACGTCGAACGGGGTGAGGGCACGTCGAGGGCGGCGGCGCCGTCCGGTCCGACGCCGTCCGGTCCGGCGCCGAGCGCAAACGGCCCCGGCGCCTCCTCGGCCCGGGGCTTCGCTTCGCTTCGCGTACGCGGCGGCCGTCAGGCCAGTCCGAGCCCGGCGTCCGGGGTCCTGCCCGCCTGGGCCTGCTCGATCCGCTTGACCAGCATCGCCCCGAACCGCCGGGCGGCAGCCACGTCGGCCGGCCCGCCCTCGGTGGTCACGCTGGCGACGACGGTGCCCGAGCGCAGCACGATGCCGATGCCCTCACCCTCGCCCAGCTGGCCCTGGAAGACCTGGCTCTCGCTGCCCAGCACCGGGGAGTCGACCTTGCGGAACGGCCCGGCTCCGTAGGAGGCGTAGGACTCCTTGAGCTTGCCCTTGGCGGCGTCGCGGTTCGGCAGCGTCTCGACGATGAAGCGGGCGACCAGATCCCCCGAGGAGAACCGGACGGAACCGCTGAGCGGCTTGCCGGTGCACGGCACCGACGCGGTGCAGGTGGTGGCGTGGTCGATGGTGTCGACCTTGCGCTTCTCCTCCTCCCAGCCCGCCATCGCCTTCGCGTCCGGCAGCACCTGCCCGACGAGCTTGTCGTCCAGCAGCACCGCCTCCAGGTCCGCCCCGGGCGTCGCCGCACCGGCCGGCGGAGCGGAGGCCCCGGTGCCGCCGCCTCCGGTCGCCGGCGCCGAGGCCGCACCCGAGGCCGCACCCGCCCCCGTCGCGGCAGCAGACGCGGACGCGGACGCCGACGCGGAGACCGAAGCCCCTGCACCGCTCTCACCGCCCGCCGGACCCGTCGCGCTCGCCGCCCCCGCCGCGCCCTTGGCCGCGTCCGAGCCCGCCGGGGAACTCCCCGTAGAACCCGACGAGCACCCGGCCAGCACCCCCATCAACGCCCCGGCCGCCACTGCGGCAGCCACCCGCCGACCAGTCGTCCCCATCCCCATCGCCCGCTCCCTCCGGATGTCCGTGACCCATCAAGATAGCCGCCGCCCCCGGCCCACCCGCGTCCGGGTGCACCCGGGCCGATCAAGGACGGAGCCGGGGCATGAACGGCGGCGGGGGGGGGGCCCGCGAGGGGCCCCCCCCCCCCCCCCCCCCGCCGGGGCCCCCGGGGCCGGCCGGGGGGCACGGCGCCGGGGGCGGGGGGGGGGGGGGCTCCCCCCCCCCGACGGGCGTGTCG
>NZ_JBIVAX010000008.1:0-5446 GCF_044745805.1 Kitasatospora sp. NPDC086801 | reverse complement strand
GTAACCCCCCCCCCCCCCCCCCCCCCCCCCCCGGGGGGGGCCCCCCGGGGCCCCCCCCGGGGGGGGGGGGGGGCTGCCGGGGGGGGGGGGGGCCCCCCGCCCGGCCCCCCCCCCCCCCCCCGGGACTGCCGGGACTGCCGGAACTACCTGAGGATCAGGCCGCCGGGGCCGGGTAGGTCGGGAACTCCACGCCCGAGACGTACTGGACGACCCGGATGACCTGGCAGGAGTAGCCGAACTCGTTGTCGTACCACAGGTAGAGGATGGCGTTGTCGCCCTCGACCTTGGTGGCGCCGGCGTCGACGATCGAGGCGTGGCGCGAGCCGATGAAGTCGCTGGAGACCGCGTCCGGGGAGTCGGTGTAGTCGATCTGACGCTTCAGCGGCGAGGTCAGCGAGACGTCGCGCAGGTAGTCGAGGACCTCGTCGCGGTTGGTCTCGCGGGCCAGCTGCAGGTTGAGGATGGCGATCGAGACGTCCGGCACGGGGACGCGGATCGAGCTGCCGGTGATCTTCGCCTGGAGGTCCGGCAGGGCCTTGGCGACGGCCGAGGCGGCGCCGGTCTCGGTGATCACCATGTTGAGCGGCGCCGAGCGGCCGCGGCGGTCGGCCTTGTGGTAGTTGTCCAGCAGGTTCTGGTCGTTGGTGAACGAGTGGACGGTCTCCACGTGCCCGCGCAGCACGCCGTACTCGTCGTCCATCGCCTTCAGCGGCGGGACGATGGCGTTGGTGGTGCAGGAGGCGCAGGACAGGATCTGCTCGTCGGGCTTGATCGTGTCGTGGTTGACGCCGTGGACGATGTTCGGGACGTCGCCCTTGCCCGGCGCGGTCAGCACGACCTTGGCGATGCCGGGGCGCAGGTGCTTGGACAGGCCCTCGCGGTCGCGCCAGCGGCCGGTGTTGTCGATCAGGATGGCGTCCTTGATCCCGTACTCCGTGTAGTCGACCTTGGTCGGGTCGTCGGAGTAGATCACGGTGATCTCGTTGCCGTTGGCGATGATCTTGCTGTTCGCCTCGTCGACGGTGATCGTGCCCTGGAACTGGCCGTGGATGGAGTCCCGGCGCAGCAGCGAGGCGCGCTTGACCAGGTCGTCGCCGCCACTGTCGCGCACGACGATGGCCTTCAGGCGCAGGCCGTTGCCGGAGGCCTTCTCGATCAGCAGGCGGGCGACCAGGCGGCCGATCCGGCCGAAGCCGTAGAGGACGACGTCGCGGGCGTCACGGCGCTCCAGCTTGTTCTCGCCGGTGGCGCCGGAGACGGCCTGGGCGGTGAACTCCTCGACCGACAGGCCGCGGTCGTCGGCCCGGTAGGTCGCGGCGAGCATGCCGATGTCGATCTGCGAGGGGCCGAGGTCCAGGGTGGTCAGCGCACTCAGGAAGGGCATCGTCTCGGTGACCGAGAGCTCCTCGCCGGCTATCTGGCGGGCGAAGCGGTGTGTCTTCAGGATGCTGACCACCGACTTGTTCACCAGGGACCGGCTGTGCAGCAGGACGGTCACGTCCCGCTCGCGGTGCAGTCGCCCGATGATCGGGATCATCGACTCCGCGATCTCCTCGCGGTTCTTCCAGTCCGTGAACACGTCGTCGTTGACAGTCACAAGTCCATCTTTCGAGCTGAGGGTGTTGCGCACATGGTAGCTTCGCCCGCCCCCGGCCCCTCGGCCGGTCCCTCCCCAGCCCGCCTCGCCCGAGCCCCCGACCTGCGCTTTCACCCGCCGCCCGCCCCCAAAGGTGATCACCACCACCCCCGGGACCGGTCGCGGGGGCCTCGCCCCCGGAGGATTTGCCGGGGGTGCGGGGTGGTGGGGTAATGGAAGCGACCCGTGCTTGAGCGTTCCGCGAACGACCCGGGAGCAGCCATGACAGACGGTCCCGAGCCCATCAGTGCCGAGGTCCTGCGCGCCGTGCAGGAGGAGTTGGCCGAGCTGCGCGCCGAGCGGGCGAAAGTGGTGGGGACGCTGCGCGGGGAGGACGTGGGCGACCGGGCGGATGCGGCGGACGAGTTGCAGCGGGCCGACGACGTCACCCGGCTGGACGAGCGGATCGCCGAGTTGGAGGCCCGGATCCGCGAGGGGGCCGCCGCCGGGCCGCCGTCCAGGGAGGTGGTGGGGGTGGGCTCCACCGTCACCGTGCGGTTCGCGGACGGGGTGGAGGAGACGGTCGAGGTGGCGGAGCTCGCCGAGGTGCGGGAGGAGACCCTGGTGACCGCCGACAGCCCGCTGGGGAAGGCGCTGCTCGGTCGGCGCGCCGGGGAGACGGTGTACTACGAGGCACCGGGCGGCGCGGCGAGCGCGGTCGTGCTGTCGGTCGGCGGAAGGCGGGCTTCGTGAACTCCCCCGACGACCCCGCGCAGGACCACCCCGCGCAGGACCACCCCGCGCAGGACCACCCCGCGCAGGACCACCCCGCGCGGAACCACCCCGCCCAGGGCGAGCCGGCCGTGGGCCCCGACCCCGCCGGGCCGCCGCAGTTCGAGCCGTACCACCACCCGGCGGCCGGCTGGGGCGCGGCGAAGAGCGTGACCCGCTTCCTGGTGCGCGAGGGCGCGTACGTGGACGGGCCGCGGGCGATCATGCGGATGAACCACGAGAACACCGGGTTCGACTGCCCCGGGTGCGCCTGGCCGGACGACACCAAGGGCCTGCACCTGGACATCTGCGAGAACGGCATCAAGCACGTCACCTGGGAGATGACCCGCAAGCGGGTCGGCCGCGAGTTCTTCGCCGCCCACTCGGTGACCGAGTTGTCCGGGTGGAGCGACTACGCGCTGGAGAACGAGGGCCGCCTCACCGAGCCGATGGTGTACGACGCCGCCTCGGACCACTACGTGCCGATCAGCTGGAAGGACGCCTTCGCCCTGGTCGGCCGCACCCTGCGCGAGCTGGACGACCCGAACCAGGCCGCCTTCTACACCTCCGGCCGGCTGGGCAACGAGGCCACCTTCCTCTACCAGCTGATGGCCCGCGAACTGGGCACCAACAACCTGCCGGACTGCTCCAACATGTGCCACGAGGCCAGCGGACGCGCCCTCCAGGCCTCGCTGGGCACCGGGAAGGGCACGGTCGACCTCAAGGACTGGGAGGTCACCGACGCGCTGTTCATCATGGGCGTCAACGCCGCCTCCAACGCGCCCCGGATGCTCACCGCCCTCGCCGACGCGCACCGCCGCGGCGCGCAGATCGTGCACGTCAACCCGCTGGTCGAGGCGGCCGCCACCCGCACCATCGTCCCGCACGACTTCGTGGACATGGCGCTGTTCAAGACCACGAAGACCAGCACCCTGAACCTCCAGCCGCGCATCGGCGGCGACATGGCACTGGTGCGCGGCATGGCCAAGGCGATCCTGGAGCAGGCCCCGTCCGACCCCAAGGCCCTGGACCAGCAGTTCATCGAGCGCCACACCACCGGGTTCGAGGCCTACCGCGCGTTGTGCGGGGCCACGCCCTGGGAGGAGATCGAGCGGCAGAGCGGGCTGAGCCGGGCCGAGGTCCTCAAGGCCGCCCGGGTCTACCGCGACGCCGACCGCACCATCGTCTGCTGGTGCCTGGGCGTCACCCAGCACGAGCACGGCGTGGACACCGTGCGGGAGATCGTCAACCTCCTGCTGCTGCGCGGCAACCTGGGCCGCGAGGGGGCCGGCCCGTCGCCGGTGCGCGGGCACAGCAACGTCCAGGGCAACCGCACCTGCGGCATCGACCACCGCCCCTCGCCCGAGTTCCTGGACCGCCTCGCCGAGGCCTGCGGGATCGACCCGCCGCGCGCACACGGCCTGGACACCGTCTCCGCCATCGAGGCGATGCGGCGCGGCGAGGTGAAGGTCTTCGTCGGCATGGGCGGCAACTTCGCGCTCGCCGCGCCCGACACGCCCTACACCTACGAGGCGCTGCGCGGCTGCGAGTTGACCGTCCAGGTGAGCACCAAGCTGAACCGCAGCCACCTGGTGCACGGCCGCCGGGCGCTGATCCTGCCGTGCCTGGGCCGCACCGAGAAGGACCACCAGCGCGGCGGGGTGCAGAGCACCTCGGTCGAGGACTCGATGAGCATGGTGCACCTGTCCGTCGGCATGAAGCGCCCGGCCTCCCCGCACCTGCTGTCCGAGCCCGCCATCGTCGCCGGGATGGCCCGCGCGGCGCTGCCGGACAGCAGGACGCCGTGGGAGTGGTACATCGAGGACTACGACCGCATCCGCGAGACCATGTCCCAGGCCCTGGACGGTTTCGAGGACTTCAACCGCCGGGTGCGGCTGCCGCTCGGGTTCCGGATCAAGCAGCCGGCCCGCGAGCTGGTCTTCCTCACCCCCTCCGGGCTGGCCGAGTTCTCCACCGCCCCGCTGCCCGACGTCGTCCCCGCCCCGGGCACCCTGGCACTGGGCACCATGCGCTCCCACGACCAGTGGAACACCACCATCTACTCCGACAACGACCGCTACCGGGGCGTGAAGAACCTGCGCACGCTGGTCTTCCTGAACACCGACGACATGCGCGAGCGCGGCATCGCCGAGTTCGACCCGGTCGACATCACCAGCACCGCGAAGGACGGCAGCACCCGCACCCTGAACGGCTACCTCGCGATCCCGTACGACATCCCGCGCGGCTGCGCGGCGGGCTACATGCCCGAGATGAACGTGCTGTGCGCGATCGGCGACTTCAGCGCCCAGAGCGACCAGCCGATCATGAAGCACCTCAAGGTCACCATCACCAAGGCGTGAACGACTCCGACGGGCCAAAGGTAAAGGTTCTACCAAGTACGCAAGTATCGGCCTCCGTGCGGTCTATGCTTCTGGAGGTTTGAAGAAGGCACCTCGTTCGGTGAGGCTTCTTCACGGACACAGGCCACTGATCCGACGACGTCGAGAGACGCCCAGGGTTAGGACAGATCCTCCCGACCTAAGGGTTGATCCGAAGTGGCTTCCGGCCCACCGGGCTGGACACGCCGTGGAGTGCCAAAGCTCTGACGAGTTGGGGTGAGCCGGCGGTCGCTTCGCGCGCCGGCGAACTCCTTGCCGTGTCGATCACACGCACCACGGGGTGCGTCGACCGGGAGGAGGCGAGAGACATGGATTGCAGTAGTCCGGGCCACAGTTGCCCCTACCCCCGCTTGTCCTCGCACACCTCCGGCACGCGGTAACGACCCTCCCTGCGCGCATCTCTGACGGTGCATCAGCCCACCACCCGGCTTTGCCGTGCCCGAACGGGCCCGCACCGCCGGGTGGCGATGCGCCGCGCCCGCCCGCAGGGCGGATCACTGCCTCGCGCCCCCGATCGCCCCGCCTGCCACGGGGCCCACGGGAGGATCCTCATGACCACCAACGCCACGCTCAACTCCAAGGCCCCCGCGCCGCGTTCAGCGGTTCTGGACGACGCCCACGTCGGCGACATCAAGGGTGCGCTCGGCACCATCCGGCTCGATGACACCACCCCGCGTCACGGCCTGTCCGCAAGGCTCAA